>JAKAGC010000053.1 GCA_021817755.1 Acidobacteriota bacterium
GAAAGAAGAGCCTGACCGGAAAGACTTATTCCGGTAATAGTCAATAAACCGAAATAGTAAAGCAAAGAGTAAAAATTATCCTGCTCAATGAGTTGGAGAGCAGTAAAACCTTCTTTAATAAAACTTTGAGTGGAATTAGTTTCTATAAGAGCCTTTATCCTGGAAAAATTCCCATTTGTAACAAGAGTCTTTTTTTTATCAACTATTATCAAGTGGCGCAATTTATTGTAATCAATGAGGGCATTTCTATCTATGAATTCATATGGTATACGAGATTCTTTTAGATATTCTCTCAAGAAATACCATATATGAACTGTATTGAATACTACTCGCGTAGAATTCAAAGAAAAACGGTATCCATTATACCAATATGCCATGATCTTCATCAATTCCTGTGTGAAGTGTTTAATTTTCCCAGTTTGACGGTAATATTCGATCAAGGATTCAACTTCTGCTGAATTGAATCCCATAATTTCATCGATATCGAGATCGAGCGAAATATTTGAAGCAATATTAAAACCTGATGTAACATCATCGAGAGTAATAGGAGAAACACCGGTCATGAATAATCGGGATATGGGGGTACCACTGCCTGTTGTCCCGGCTTTTAGAACATTAAAAAAGGCTCGAAAAAAACCTTCTCCATGTGTGATATCATGAAATGCCTGCTCTCCTGATGTGGATAAAATGGTATTGGCGAAATTGTCATATTCATCGATGATGACATACAATTTTTGCTCTTTTCCTGAGCAATATCTCAATAAAGTATTAAGTAACATCGCAGGTGATTCTGATGATTCCAGTTTACGTTTTACTTCACCTGCATCTATCGCAAGCAAATCGGAATATTTATCGACAAAAATACAAGCACTATCTGTTACATTATGCAGAAAAGCCTGTTCGACAATCGAAATATTGGAATCTACTGAGGAAAAATTAAATTTTAATATTAAATACTTGTTTTTTTCCTCTGTGGGATTTTCATGAATAGAGGTTCCCTGGAATATTTCATCAAATTTATCTTTATAACGGATGTCGTAATAATATTCCATCATGGAGAGGAATAAGGATTTTCCGAAACGACGGGGACGGATAAGAAAAAGAAAACTTCCTTTTTCTTCAATATTACTAATAAATCTTGATTTGTCAACATAATACAAATCTTTCTGAGAAAAATCTCTAAAGTCAGAAATGCCGTACGGGATTTTTTTTAATTTAATTTCGCCTGTCATGTTTTTATCTTAAACCATGACATTCAAAAAGTCAATAAAAAAGCTTCTACAAGCTAAACAGTATTAACTCTTATTTACACTATTGTATTGATTATATAAATTACCGTGATTAAAATCAACAGAGGCAATTTTTAAAACCGAACTTTGGGTACAATGGAGATTTGAATCACTTGTTTTTCATATACTTCATCAGAGTTTTTTTCAAGGAATTCCAAATTATAATTTCCTATAAAACCAGGGACCGGCTGCCAATAAAAAATACCCTGCAAATTATCAAGGGTTGCACCTACTGGCAAAGATGTTAAATTCACAATCCCGGGAGTTAAATAAATTTCCAAACGTTCGAGTTCCTCTATGGTTATAGTGGCTACACCCTTTTTATTCGGGTAAAGCTCTATTAATTGGCTATCATTTGAGAATCCTTTTCTATATTTTATGGAATGGGTCCCTGGGGAAAGGTTTTGTTGGCTTGAAACCACTGGAAAAATTTTATTTTCCTGCTTCTGCTTTTGAATAACTAAATCCTGTTCTGAATTCATAATATTGAAAAACCTACTACCGATACCTCCGGTATTCCCTGCATTATCAGTGGCTACCCACGCTATGGTATGAACTCCATTGGAGTATTTTGACGTATCGATATAATAATGACCGCCTGCGGCTTCATGGTTGAGATAACCGGGAAATAGATCGCGTATATCGGTTCGAGCATCTCCGTATGTTACTTTATGGATAGGAACACTATCTATTAATACAAATATAGTGGAACCATCAATGGGAATTAGATTGGGAGGAGGTGTGAGTACCCATCCAAAATTAATATAAGTTTTCCCTGATGCTCCCCCACCCTGTAAAGGGGTATCGATAGCACCGAAAGGCAATTTGGCATTTTGATTATCGACATTAATGGTCTTTGTTCCCAAAGTAAAGCTTTGTCCGGAAAAATCTGTGGCTATTGCATTAAGGATATAAGTTCCATTTCCTCCACGGGGCAGGAAATTGGTTAGCATCATATATCCCCAACCGGCTTTATAATTAAAAGGATAACCGGGATATGCAGCTTCTACATCTGGTCTGGCTCCCTCTACAAATACGGCATCTCCAATATAAATCAATGTAGAATCCTCCTGAATGTAAATTTTTACACTGTCGATTCCTGTATCATCAAGTGCCCAACCGGTAACGGGTATACTGCTGCTTACAATCGAACCATCGAGAGGAGTTGAAAACTCTCCAAAAGGTAAAATATCTTCTGATGGAGTTTTCACGGTTAATGTTATATGAAGGGTTATAGGAGAATTGGTAGCATTGGTATCAATAACTGTAATTAATGCGGTGTAAGTGCCTTTTTGTAATTGAGAATCAATTATGGACAAAGTGACGATTCCACTTTGAGTACCGGAAACAGGAGTACAGGAAAGCCAGGATACATTGGAATAGACTGACCAGTTTAAAATACTCCCACCGGTATTGGTAATGGTAAATGATTGGGATGGTGGTAAAGATTTCCCGATAATGTAGCCAAAAAAGTAATCGAAGCGGTTCACATTAATAGTGGGGGGAAGTCCAGGGGCTGTGATTGCAGAAACGGGAGTACTGAAAGATGTAATGACGTCCATTTTGTTATTTGCATGAGGATTGGTATGAGTTCTAACAGAAAGAAAATAAGTAGTATTGGATTGAAGCCCTGTGATATTATAATATGAAATACTTTTGGATGTTGTACTTCCTGCTAACGTCCAGGGACCATTAGGAGAAGTACTATAATAAACAAGATATCCCCCGCTATCGGCAGTGTAAGCAATGGGAGTCCATGAAACCTTTATCGCAGAAGATGAAATCCCTTTTGCAGAGATATTTGTGGGTAGGAGAGTTTGCGTGGACAACCAATCGGGGTCCTTTATATTCAAATAAGTAATTACCGAAGAATCTGTGGGAGATATAGCATTGTAACCGATGTTCAATTTATAAAGGAATTGATTACTTATTATATTAGCAGAGATATCTCCTGTAAAAAAATTGGAACTGATATCAAAGTTGAAAAGATAACCGCTCCAGATTTCTGTAGGAATATTACCGGAAAGAAAATTCCGAGATACATTCACGTCCACTAACCATTCTGACTGACTTAATTCAATGGGTATCGAACCAGTGAATTCATTATTTGAGAGATTTAAACTTTCAAGCCAGATGAATTTTTTAAAATCAGAAGAAATATGGCCAGATAATTTATTATTGGAAAGATTCAAACCCCAACCGATGCGTCTACTATTTTCAATATTAGGATAGCTATATCTCATACTACGGGGATTAGCACTAAATTCAAGATGAGTAAAAAACGATGGAGGAATAGCACCGGTTAACTGATTGTAACTCAGATCCAATCCGCAATAAAAGGCATACATATTTTCAGGTGCAGGGGGAATAGTACCGGATACATTATTATGGCTCAAATCCAGAAATCCACGGTTAGGATGATATAAAAGTTGTGGTGGAATAGTACCGGATATAGAATTATAACTGAGATCATGACTGGCACTTGAACCGAGTTCAGGAGGAAAAGTAGTAAAACGATTATGGCTTAAATCGATCAGAGATAAACTGGACATATTTTTAAATTCCACAGGAATTGTGGTTAACTGATTGCCACTGAGATTCAATATGGATAGTTTTATCATTGTCGCCATTTCTACCGGTAAAGATGATATGCGGTTATTATTAGCATGAAGATCACTCAAATTAACAAGCTTTCCGAATTCGGGGGGAAGTGTGGTGAGTTGATTATTACTGATTACCAGTGAGTACAGATTTCCCATATCGCCAACTCGTGGATGAATAGAAGTGAAACTATTATTATTCAGATAAAAGTATTCCACTCTTTCAAGCCTCCCAATCTCCGAAGGAAGAGTGGTCAAAAGATTATAACTTAAATCAAGATAATTCAACTGGGATAAATTTCCAATTTGCAGTGGAAGTGACACAATCCGGTTATGACTGAGTTCAAGAAACCGACACATAGTCATATTACCGATTTCTGCGGGAAGTGTTGAAATTTGATTGTAAGAAAGATACAAATCATTTAATTTGGTAAGATTCCCAATTTGTGAAGGAAGGCCAGTGAGTAGGTTATTATTCAAGGTAAGAAATTCAAGATTTGTCAGATTTCCCACTTGAGGGAATAAAACCCCGGTGATCCTGTTTTCATGAAGTTCTAGAGTTGATAATACCGGTAGATTTCCTAATTCTGCTGGAATGGTTGATAACTGGTTTCCAGCAATACATAAAGTGATTAACTGAGTAAGATTCCCAATTTCATGTGGGATTGAAGAAAAAGAGTTTCCGGAAAGATTGAGATATTTTAATTTTACAAGAGCTCCTATTCGAGCAGGAATAGGCCCAGTAAAAGCATTGGAATAGAGTTGAAGGTTTACAAGATTCGTACAGTTTCCCAATCGATCGTGAATGGTATTTAATTGGTTATTACAGAGGACCAAATCAGTCAAAAATACCAGATCTCCTATTTCTGTTGGAATAGAACCAATGAGATGATCATTGTTCAAGTCTAATTTTACAACATGATCGCTTGAAACGGTAACACCATACCAGCTTCCTTCGGTTCCGGGCATCGCAAACCCATCGGTATACAGCGGAGGGGTTTTCCAGTCGGAATTCCTATACCAGTTATCACCTCCTGTGGAATTGTAAATTGAAATCAATGCGGAACGCTCTTGAGAGGTTATAGCAGCGGAGATATTCGATAAAAAAACTCCGATTAAACACACTGTAAACATATATGATTGAATTTTAATTTTCATAGTCACCCCACAAATAAAAAACTAATATTAATCTCATAACTTACATAATAGCATAAATTCTTCCATATGAGACTCTAAAAAATAATTTTATCACTCCCCGGAAAACAGTATAAATTCAATAGCTTATAGCAAAAAAAAATCAATAAAATTTCCATTTAACTATCAACATCCAAAACGTTTATAAACAATTATCAAGAGGTTTATAAATCTTGACAATGCTTGACATATACTCATGGATAATGTATAAGATTTACTAGATAATTAGGTGAATAATGAAACAAAATACAGCCCAAAAAATGGATTTAAAAAAAATTGAAGAAGGAGTTCGTATTATACTGGAAGGAATCGGAGAAGATTGGGAATCACCACGTTTGAAACGAACACCAGAACGGGTCGCCAACATGTTTTGTGAAGTTCTGGGAGGGACGCATCAAGACCCGAATGACTTTCTTAAAGCATTAACAGAAGAAGAGCATGACGAAATGGTTATATTGAAAGATATCCCGCTTTATTCCATGTGTGAACATCATATGCTGCCTTTTTCGGGTACGGCATCCATTGCTTATATCCCAAAAAATGGAAAGATTATGGGATTTAATACGATTGCACTGCTTGTAGATTCATTGGCAAAACGGCTTCAAATCCAGGAACGACTGACCAAACAAATTGCGGATTACCTTGTAAAAACACTTTCTCCTATGGGAGTGATGGTAATCATAAAAGCAGAACATTTATGCATGTGCATGCGAGGTTCACGGAAACCGGGTTCCAATACGATTACCTCAGCAGTCAGGGGTATTTTCAGAGACAAACTGGCTACCCGCGAAGAAGCGATGTCCTTAATAATGGCGAGAGACAAATAAAACAAAAAACAATTTCCATGAATCATTCGAATTAATCTCATAAACGATTGAATAATATATAGACACAAATATAATCCTGATCAGAGCTTTTTCATTTTATCCTTCATTATTTTTCTGTCATTTTACAAAATAGAATATTATTGCACATTAAACAAGGAGGAAAATACGGATATATGGACTTAGAATATGTAAAATATGGATGCATTGAATCTCTAAATAGAAATCTCTACGTGCTTCTAAAAATTACTAAAATTTGAATATTCTTTCTCATCTCAAATATCAAATCTTTTATTCAATGCAGGAGATTATGGATGCTTTAAATTTTTCTTAAGCATTTCGATTGTTTTCTGCAATCGCTTTTCTCTTGTTTCCTGTTTTTTTGCTTCCGTAATCCACCGGACATACTCTTTCCGGTGAGTAAAAGATAATGCATCAAAAATAGCTCTGGCTTCAGGGTGGGCATTCAAAAGATTCTCCAAATCCTCCGGAATTTCTACCATGCGTGGGAGATTATCTTCCTTAATGGTAACATGTACTGTATCGCCATGAGTTTTACCAATATTTTGTCTAATTTCCTTGGTTATTCCTATCAAATGACAATGGTGTTTCATTTTAGCAAGTGAACCGATATAAAGATGCCCGTCAAAAGTAGCACGCACTTTTACCTGGCCTTTTTTTCCGAATTCTTTTTCAACATCAAATGGAAATTCAACAAATGCGGCATCTAATTTATCATGCTTTTTTATTTCAGCATCGAATTCGTAAATTTTCTCATCTATTGTCATCCAACACCCTCCTTTTTAAACTCAAAAATATATTATACCGAATTTAATAAAAATTATCTCTTTTCAACTCACTCTTTTCAGTGACTATGTAAAATTAATCAATTTTTTAATCGAAAGAGGGCATATAAATAAGGAAACTGGGAAATATACCATTTTTTCTTTATTAAATAAGGGAATTGATTTTTTTCTTTTTTTGAATAGTGTATAATAGATGTACCGGAGGTTAAATCATATGAAAAAAACCATCACCATTATCGGTGCATCCGGGTTCCTTGGTAAACCACTTTGTCGCTTCTTCCTGGAACAAGGCTATCATGTAAAAGGATTCACACGCGATCCGTTTCACTACATCAAATTAAAAAATATGAATGTGGAACCAATCCCATGGGATGGACAGAACTTAAACGGATGGGAAAAACACTTAGAAGAGACCGATACCATTATAAATCTGGCAGGTGAAAACATCAGCACAAGTTATTGGACCAAAAAGAAAAAAAACCATATACTATCAAGCCGTCAAAACACAGGAAAATTAATCTCAAAAGCATTGGGTCAAATCAAAAAAAAACCGGAACTCTTCATTCAGGCCTCCGCTGTTGGTTTCTATAAAACAGATTCTGATGAAGAAATAAATGAACAGTCTCCAAAAGGAGATGGTTTCCTCCCGGATGTAGTAACTCAATGGGAATCCTCAACCTCAGATATTGAAAATCTTGGTATTAGAAGAATAATTTGTCGCTTAGGTATCGTACTTGGAAAAAATGGAGGGGCTCTTAAACATATGATGCTACCTTTTAAGCTTTTCATCGGAGGAAGATTGGGCTCAGGAAATCAATGGATTTCATGGATTCATGTAGAAGATATGATTCATGGTATGGATTTCCTAATAAATAATCCGAATTGCCAGGGAATTTACAATTTTACTTCTCCCTTTCCTGTAAGAAACTACGAATTTGCCAAAACTCTCGGAAAAATTATGAAACGCCCCTCTTTTTTACCAACACCAGGTTTTATTATTAAACTCCTCATGGGTGAAATGGGAACCTCTTTGCTTTTAAAAGGCCAACGAGTAATTCCTTCAAACCTAATAAAAGAGGGTTTTATATTTCAATATCCACAATTGGAAGATGCTCTTTCCGGAATACTATCCTAATCCAAGATTCGCATTTATTATATTATGAAACCAAATTTTCAAACCCTGTATATAATAATTTGAAATTTTATTCTTCAGTAACAATTATGATATAATTTGGTTTAAAAACATTTAAGGAGGCAAAATTGTCAAATTTATCTGAGATTAAAGAAGAAGCCAATAAAAAAATAAAAGTAATAATGCATTACCTCCCACCTGCCCACACCAATATGCCTTCACCTTCTTTTTCCGTTTTAAAAAGCTTCCTGGAAGGTAAAGGCATTGAAAGCAAAATTCTCTACTGGAACGAGTGGATTTCCAGTAAATTAGCGGAAATTGTACCATTCCGAAAATTAAGAAACCTGAGCAATATAGATATCTTTAATCTTTTACCATTCCTATCCAAACTGGCAGAAGAAAATAATTCAGAAGAAGCAAAAGAAAGAATACTGGCAAACCTTATGAGCATATCTCCGGAATTGACAATGAAAGGGAAAAACGAATGCGAAGAAACATTACAGCAAATAAAAAACAAAATTCTCTCTTTTATTGAAGAAAAAATAAATACACTGGCTGTAGAGAACCTCGTCGCTTTTTGTTTTTCCTCCAAATTTTACCAATGGATTTCTGCAATCCCGGTGGTAAAAATTTTAAAACTCCGGTATCCACATATAAAGCATATTATTGGCGGATTCGGAAGTAGTAAAGAAGCAGTCACTTTCATGACCAAATGTCCTGATATGGATTTTGCCGTTTGGGGAGAAGGAGAATATCCACTACTGCACTTACTGGAATACCTGGAAGCTAATGATGGAAAAACTAAACCGGATTCGATT
The DNA here is from genome assembly GCA_021817755.1 of Acidobacteriota bacterium. Lineage (GTDB taxonomy): Bacteria > Acidobacteriota > Aminicenantia > UBA2199 > UBA2199 > JAKAGC01. The sequence goes on from JAKAGC010000053.1 coordinate 8,664, forward strand.
CCACGCATTGTGTATCGGAAACAGGAAAGTGTTATAGTTTCAGAAGCCACAGGAGAATTCGTCGATTTCTCAGACTATCGTTTCCCGGATTACAGTGATTTAACAGATCAAAAAGATGGAAAAAAACTTTCTAATATTCCCATTTACCTGATCCTGGAAACATCAAGAGGCTGCCATTGGAACCGATGTAAATTCTGTTATCTGAATGCAGGTTATAAATACCGCACCCGCAGCATAGATAGCATTATTGCAGAAATCGAATCGATGGTGAAAAAATTTGAAAAAAGTACTTTTCAAATTGTAGACTGCGATACAGTGGGAAAAGACTTGAACCGGTTTGAAACATTATTGGATAAAATTATCGAATCTTCTACCAATACCCTTATGAATTATACATTTATGGCTGAAATTACTCACCATGGATTAAATGCAGAAATTATAAAAAAAATGGCAATTGCTGGGATTAAAACAGTACAAATCGGTTATGAAGCAATTACAGATAATTTATTAAAGAAAATAGATAAAAAAACAGATTTTGCCGATTTAATCCTATTCGTAAAATTTGCTACCAAATACGGAATCATGTTAAGCGGGGCTAACATTATCCGGGGTATTATCGGAGAAACACCTCAGGATATTATTGAAAGCATAGAAAATCTGGCATACCTACGTTTCTTTTTATCTAATAAAAACGATTCTCCCGGTTATTCTCACACGTTAATCAAATTACGCCTGGAGCCGGGAAGCCGGTTTCTAAAGATGGTGGATAATGAGGATTTAAAAAATTGGAATTATCACAGTATTCATTTTTTACTACCTCCATCTTTTCTCAATGAAGATGAGAGGTTTTCTCTTTTCGGATTTTATAAAACTCTCCCCCATGAAGTAGAATGGGAACAATTCGAAACCGTTAATCGATTTTATGAAGAAGCAGAATATAAATACAGAATATATGAAAGTAAGAGTATTTACTATTTTGAACAATATAAAAAAGATGAATTAATCCACCAAATCGTTTTCAATGAACCGGAATATATTGATGTATTAAAAACTGCCAATAATGAAGTTACATCATACGAGAAAATAAAAAATATTCTTGAAATGAAATACGAAGGAATAACGGAAGAACGAATACTAGAAATACTTCAAAATTTGAAAAATGAGTTTCTCATCTATTACAGTACGGACAAAACACGAATCATATCAATAATTGACGTGGTGTAAAAATCTCAAAATAATCTATATCTGATAAACATAGAGAAGAAAACTCATTTTTCAAGTTTTTTCCCAGAACTTCACTCTCTAATTAAAAATCTTTATTCCCAACTTAGTTAACAAAGGTAAACATAAGAATAACACAATGTAACGACTTCAGAGACACAGTTCCAGGTGTCGGGTTCACATGCTACGCAAAAACTTTCTAACGTCCCGCACTTTGGATTGCATGTAGTCTGCCTGATATCGTCAGTATACTCACCTCCTTTGACACTCTGCAACTCTGCCGAATTCAAATGAGCAATTGTTTGTTTCTTTAATAAAAGTTTAAAATTAAAATTTTTTGGTTTCATCTCTATCTCCTGTTGGTTAAAATTGGTTTATTTATTGGAAAACTAACACTAATGGCTATCATAATGATTTAATTATACTATGTTGCATTTCGTATTACAATTTTACCAACAAATATTTTTTTTCTATTGACTTTTTAAGTTGCTTCTTTTAAAATAGGACTAAATTAATCTTGTTTTAAACGGAGGCATATGATGAGTGCTCTGGACTTAAGCCGTTGGCAATTTGCAATCACGGCAGGATTTCATTTTATCTTTGTTCCCCTAACCTTAGGACTTTCTATCCTGGTAGCATATATGGAAACACGTTACGTCCGCACAGGAGACGAAATCTATTTAAAAATGACCCGGTTTTGGGGAAAATTGTTTCTTATTAATTTTGCATTGGGAGTAGTTACCGGCCTAACAATGGAGTTTCAATTCGGGATGAATTGGGCAGAATACTCCAGATATGTTGGTGATATTTTTGGAGCTCCTCTGGCAATCGAAGCGACTGTTGCTTTTTTCCTGGAATCCACCTTCATTGGGATCTGGATTTTCGGTTGGAAAAAAGTATCGAAAAAAGTACACGCGTTTGCAATTTGGATGGTGGCAATAGGAACCAATCTTTCCGCTCTCTGGATTCTTTTAGCAAATGGCTGGATGCAACGTCCTGTGGGATATGTTATTCAAAACAACCGCGCAGAAATGGTAGATTTTGGTGCTCTTCTGACGAATTCCTACGGATGGTTAAAATTCTTTCATACAGTTACCTCTTCACACATGTTAGCTGCATTTTTTGTCCTGGGAGTTTCAGCTTACCATCTATTGAAAAAATCCAATACAGATTTATACAAACGCTCCTTTAGAATCGCGTCGGTTTTCGGTCTGATAAGTTCAGTTTTATTAATAACAGCAGGTGGCTTCAGTGCCAAAATTGTTGCCAATTACCAACCGACAAAATTTGCGGCTATGGAAGCAGTGTGGACTACCCAAAAAGCAGCCCCATATACTCTTCTTGTTGTCCCGGATGAAAAAAATGAAACGAATTCGATAGAAGCATTTAAAATTCCAAATTTACTAAGTCTTTTGGCTTTCCACGATCCAAATGCAGAAATCAAAGGCCTTAAAGACTTCCCTAAAGAAGAACGTCCACCATTTATGCCAACTTTCTTAAGCTATAGATTGATGGTCGTCCTGGGATTACTATTTTTCCTACTGGCATTATTATCTGTAATAATGGCTCGTAAGAAAATTCCTGAATCCGGTAAATGGTTCCTGAGAATTATGCTTTACTCTTTACCACTTCCATATATCGCCGCTCAACTAGGATGGATAGTTGCAGAAATAGGGAGACAACCATGGATCGTTTATGGGGTACTTAAAACCTCTGACGCTGTTTCAAAATCCATAGCTCCGGCACAGGTTTGGGGTTCTTTGATCGGTTTTACGCTTCTCTACGGAACACTGGCGGTTATCGATATATTCCTGTTGACAAAATACTCTAAAAAAGGACCGGAAGCAGATGTATCAAATGTCGTAAGACAATTGAATAACCAGGAGGCTTAACATGGAATTTCAAATCATATGGTTCATATTATGGGGTGTGTTATGGGCAGTGTATTTTATGCTGGATGGATTTGATTTCGGCGCTGGAATACTATATCCGTTTATTTCTCGAAACGATAATGAAAAACGAGTCATCATAAATACGCTGGGGCCTGTATGGGATGGGAACGAAGTATGGTTAATTACCGCAGGAGGTGCCACATTTGCTGCATTTCCAACTACTTACGCACTTATGTTCAGTTACCTCTATACTCCCCTATTGCTTCTCCTTTATTCTCTTATCATCCGTGGTGTGGCCTTCGAATTCAGAGGAAAAAGCGATTCATCTTCATGGAAAAAAGGATGGGACTGGGTTATTTTCATTGGCAGTTTCCTTCCTGCCCTTTTATTCGGTGTGGCTTTTGGAAATATCTTCCAGGGGCTTCCTATGGATGACGCAG
>JAKAGC010000726.1 GCA_021817755.1 Acidobacteriota bacterium
GGGGTAGTTGATATCAATAGGCAAATAGGCTCCACCAGCTTTCAATATGCCGATGATTCCAACGACCAGTTCAATGGACGGATCGATCATGATGGCCACAATGCTATCGTTCGTAACCCCGCGTACTTGTAACATATATGCGACGTGACCGGATTTTTCGTTTAATTCGGTATAGGTGAGTTGAAGCGATCGATGGGTTTCCTGACTTGCCATCGATACAGCGATGCGATCTGGAGTTTTCTCTACCTGTTCTTCGAATAACCGGTGAACGGTTTTATTTCGGGGATATTTTTCTCCGGTATTATTTAAATCATATAAAATCAATCGTTTCTCAGGTTCGGGAATGATCTCCAATTCCGACAGCATTGCATGGCTGTTGGTCAATAGTGAATTCACTAATGTTTTGAAATAGGAGATAAACCGGTCGATGGTTTTGGGTTTAAAAAGTTTGGTGCAGTATTCGAAGGAGAGACGGACATATGCGCCTAGATCAATGGCAGTCAGCATCAAATCGAATTTAGAGGTCCCTTTCGTGTGTGTATATATCTCTTGTTCTTCTGTTTCATTTGATTCATAAGAATCATATAATTCATTTGCTTTCCCTCTAAAATCATTGAAGTTTAATAAGTTGAACATCACATCGAAAACTGGGTTTCTACCCGTATTTCTTCCCACCGTTATTTTTTCGACCATATCCTCGAATGGATATTCCTGATTCTCATAGGCATCGAGGGTTTGTTTTTTGAGTACTTCAAAATACTCTTTAACTCTCTTTTCACCTGTGGGTTTATTTCTCATGGCCAGGGTATTGACAAACATACCGATAATCTTTTCTAAATCGGTATGTCTCCTGGCTGCAACAGGTGTTCCGACGATGATATCTTCCTGGCCACTCAAATTTGAAAGTAGAATCGTAAAAACGGATAATAAACACATATACAGTGTAATATCGGACCGGTTTGCGAGTAATTTTAAAGCGGTTGTTTCTTTTTCGTTTAATAAAAACGCGACTCTGCAACCTTCAAAACTCTGGATAAGGGGTCTGGGATAATCCGTAGGAAGGTTGAGAACCGGTACCTCACCGGAGAATAACGTTAACCAATAGGACTCTTGTTCTTTTATTACAGACTGTTGAGTTGGGCTTGCTTGCCACAGGACATAATCTTTATATTGAAGGCGAAGTGGGGTTAATTCATTGCGTTTACCCGAATAGAGCAACTGGAATTCATCTTTTAATATTCCCATTGACGAGCCGTCGGAAATAATGTGATGCATATCGATCAAGAGTGTATATCCAGAATTTTTCCCTTTCATTAATGCTGCGCGAAGAAGGGGAACAGTGGATAAATCGAATGGGCGAACAAAACTTTTTGTTCCATTATTATATTCATCATATTCATCACATTCATCATTCTCATCGTAATTGTCGATTTGAAAATCGACCATTTCATGAATTCGTTGAACAGGTTCATCTCCGATCATTTCAAACGAAGTTCTCAAACTGTCATGTCTGTTTATTATTTTCTTAAAGACAGATTCCAATTTTTCTTTATGGATTTCACCCAGTAATGGAATCGCCTGGGGCATATTATAGCTAATACTTCCGGTTTCCATTTGTTGGAGTATGAATACTCTTTTCTGGGCAGAGGAGAGGGGATAAAATTCTTTTTCTTCTGCGGGTTCGATCGATGCGTATTTTTCTACTTCCGCGCACTGGATATAAAGTGCCATACCCTGGATGGTTGGGGTTTTAAATACCTGGGTTAAAGGCATCTTCACATTAAATTCTTTATATATCCGTGAAATTAGAACTGTGGCTTTCAACGAATGTCCGCCAAGAAGGAAAAAATTATCATCGATGCCGATAGGCAATTCTTCGGGCGATTCCCCTGATTTCCCTTTTCCCAAAACCTCGGCCCATAGGCGGGTTAATTTCTCTTCGATTTCATTACGGGGAGCCGTATACACTGTCCTCAAATGATAATCCGGTTCAAGAAGTGCTTTACGACTTACTTTTCCCGTCGGAGATAAGGGCATCTTTTCCAGGGGAATAAAATAGGACGGGATCATATAGTAAGGTAAATACTTTCCCAGGAAATCCAGTAGCAGGGGTTCAGAGAATTCCCCAACGGAAGTGAAATACGCATATAGCGTATTCTCACCTCTTTCTCTTTCCCGGGCGATTACTACAGCTTCTTTGATACCGGGATATTGAAGTAAAGTATTTTCGATTTCTCCCAGTTCGATCCGGAAGCCCCTGATTTTCACCTGGTTATCGATGCGACCCAGGAATTCGATTCCACATGTTTCTCCCGTCGTGGAATCGTAAAACCAACGCACGAAATCGCCGGTTTTATAAAAAGTGTTGGTGTTTGTGTGGGTAGGATAGGATAAACTTTCTGTCAAATTTTTATTATAAAAAATTTTGGGAAGTTCAAGAACCTTTTTATAAAAAGGTTCCTGATCGCCGAAGGCAATAAATTTTTCAGCAGTTAATTCGGGATTGTTCAAGTAACCCTGGGCGACTCCATCGCCGAATATATGTAATTCACCTGCAACATTGACGGGGCATACGTTTAGATATTTATCCAGTATCAATAACGTGGTATTTCCGACACCTCTACCGATGGGAATACTTGAAAGATTTTCGTACTTTTTTTCTTCCCCACGGCCTATTTCCTGTACAGCGGATATAATAGTGGCTTCAGTAGGGCCGTACATATTAAACATCCGGCAATCCTCATTTATCGATTTAAAACTCCGCAATAACATATCGAAGGTTAATTTCTCCGCACCTAAAAAAAGATATTTTAAAGTTTCCAGTTTGCGCCCGTTTTGAATAAAATACTGGTATTGGCTCGGTGTTGCATGCAATACCGTTATGTTTTCTTTTTGCATATATGGGATACATTCATCCG
>JAKAGC010000727.1 GCA_021817755.1 Acidobacteriota bacterium
GTATTTTATAGAATTGGACTATTTAATCTGCCAGAGGTAACTGAGTTTAAGAAAGAGGCTGTTTTTCATATTAGTCAAGTGGTACCCCATACCTGGAACCCATTCATTATTTACCCAGTTTTTATTTTCATAAATGGAACCGTAACCGAGGTGCATAACAGTACCGGGGATTAATGTAAAGGAAGCGAGTAAATCGGTAAGTAGTTTTTTCTCGTAATCATTGTACCGGAGAACGGACCGGAGAAGGAAATAACGGTTAAACTGGTAAGTAGCAGTAAAGTTGAAAACATTAATGGAAAAAATCTTTTCATTATTGGATTTCCTGGAAAGATTATTAAACGTCCATTCTGTTACCATTCTGAGGTTAGGAGTAGGTTCGATTGTGAGTTCGAGAATACCGCGCGGACCTTTTCCCATAAAGGGGTCCACAGGGTCGTAATATATCTGGTCACCTGTCCAGAAGTAAACCTGGGTTCGTAACCATTTAAACATCTGGGTATATAGCCAGAAATGGAAATATCGCATCCTGAAATCCTGGTATTGCCATGCTTCTTTTTCATCATGCCAGGATAATTCCATAACACCGATGTTGCTGAAATAGACGTTTACACCACCACCAAATGCGGTATCATCCATATCGGTATATAAATCTTCAAGTTTTTTAACCAAAACCCATGGTTGAATTTTTCGTATCCATTTTATTCCTTTAATTTTGGTGTAAAAATTGGGTCCTAAGAAAAGTCTTCCCTGACTGATACCGATTCTATCGATAAAAGCGGAATTCATGTTAAAGTTTTTATCATACCGTTCGTATAGAGCCCATGCATTGAATTTGGGAGAAATATACTGGAGGATGGAATTAAAACCATTGCCACTTTTACTCTCAATATCTGTGGCATATTTTGTATTGGTATGCAGGTAATTGGCGTAGAAGCGAAGCCCTTTGAAAATACGATATTGAAGATCTGTTCCTATGGTATTATTCCTGCCGTCTCCGAGAAATGAGCCGCTGTATAATAAACCGATGGAATTATCGCTTCCTAAATTGTATTTCACACGTCCGATAGCCCATAATGCATCTTTATCCTTGTCTTCATCGGGAATATTAGCCCAGGTTTGCTCGGGAGTACGATCATTTGCAACAAGGAAACCGAAATTCATGTTACCGGCACTTCCTGATAATTTTGCTGCCCATCCGGGATTGACGATCCGCCGTGTATGAATGGCTGCACCCATTACTCCGAATTGAAGATAATTGTATTCTGTAAGTCCGAAATCGAACGTTTTGGCTCCTTCCATAAAGAAGGGTCTTTTTTCTGTATTGAATACGGGGTAACGGCGATTAACTTCGACCTGGAATGCGTCACTTTCTACCTGGCTGAAATCGGGATTAATGGCTAAATCGGCAGTGATGGAGGAGGTAATCCCATATTTAATTCCTAATCCAAAATCTTTTGTTATCTCAGCCTTATTCCACTGGGTATCCGTGGCTCGTTCTTTATTGCTGCTGAAAACAAAGTTGGGAAGGATATCGAGTTTTAATCCGGCTCTCAAATCTTTATAGATAGCTGATGTCATTGAATTGAAATCGGTCTGACCGGGTTTAAATTTGGGCCATGAAACAACCATTCCAAGACGGCTGATTTGACGTATGAAAAGCATTCGCATTTCTACTTCTTTTCCACTTTTGCAACTAATACTTTTTAAGGGAATACACATTTCTACTTGAAATCCAAAATCGGTTAGTTTTCCTGCACTTTTCCAAACAAAGTCAGGGTGAGTATCGGTACCGCTTGAAGCAGAATTGAGGGCATCGGCCTGAATACCGAAGGGATTAACATAAAATTCGTAACTACTTTGCCTGTTACCGATTGCATCGATCGTAACACAAATCATATCATCCCTGAAAATTCTGTCACGTTGAGACATGGAAGCTTTAATTTTGGAAGGTTCGGGATCGGTACATTTGAAGGCGAAATATAAATTGTCGCTGTCATATGCTGCCCAAACTGTTGTTTTCTGAGGAACCGATTCCCCGAAAACAGGAGAGAAAGATACGAATTCTTCATTAATTGGAGTCTTACTCCAAACGCTCTCTGTTAATTCTGCGTCGATTTTCATCTCTTCGTTAACGCGATCAGGGATAATTTTCAATCCGACCGTATCCACTTCCACTGCTTTTAAGGCTGAGAAAGTTAATAAAGTTAACCCGATAATAAACACGATTAATTTAAGTTTAGCCATGAATTGGTTCTCCTTTTATCGCAATTATTAAAATAATACACGTTGCGATATTAACATGCATACTTTGTTGTATTATATGTACATTTTTTTTGTTTATAATGATCCATCTTGTAAGTAGTAATACCTATTTTTTCTCTTATTTTTAGGTAAGCTTCCGCCGTATGGGGTTTATACAGCCTTAATGAAGCAATATGATTAGTTGGGGCACAGAAATTTCTTATTCTGGTAAAAGCTGTTTGAATATTTATGATATAAAGGAATTGAAGTATAACACAAGCAATATACCGTTTCAATATACAAAGTTGTTGCATTTGTGCGATTATGGGTAAGATAATTATGACAACGGTTTCTTTATTTATACAAAAAAATTTTGTCCAAATCTGAACGAATTGATTAACGATTATATCGATAAATTATATATTGAAACTATTTACACAAACTTCCATTTTAAATTAAAGATTTTATAATTAATCTGGTAACATTTTTGGTTATTTGTTGAGTGAGGAAATGAAGGGGGATTGAAATTTTTGCTCATCGGTGTTAGTCTTAATTAAATGAACGAAATATATTTAAAAGTTTAATACTGTCATGTTCTAACCATAGGAGAATTGCGATGAACTATGCATTAAAACAGATATCGAAATGGAAAGTATTTATATGTGGTGTAGTTG
>JAKAGC010000728.1 GCA_021817755.1 Acidobacteriota bacterium
TCAATTATCTGAAAAAGGAATCAAACAAAAAGAAGATTGGCTATCTTTTCAGAAAGCCGATCAACAACCCGAGGTTATAGCTGATCTTCAATACATCAAACAATTTAAAGAGTTTTTCGATGCCAATCGTTCCAGGTACAGATGGAAAGTAATAACTCTGACCCGGGAACCCGTAATCCTTGAAATTTCTGCTTTTTTTGAGAATATCGATATCTATGCATCTAAAGTCTATAATGAATATATGTTCCCTGATAAAAAAAAATACTCGATTATTTCGATAATTATTTCAATACAAAGCAGCAGTATCCTTATTATATTACCAATGAAAATTATTTTCTTAATTGGTTTGAACTTGAATTAAAAAACGCAATCGATATCGATGTATATTCCAAACCATTCGATCATGAAAAAGGATTTGTCATTTATGAGGAAGAAAATATAAGTGTCTTAGTTATTAGACTGGAAGACATCGAGCGTGTTTTTAGCACAGCTATAAATGAATTCCTCGGGATAGATGGAATTAAGTTAATATCAGATAATTTAAGCCGTAGAAAACAGTATTACAAAATCTATAAAGAGGTGACAAGAGAAATTTCACTATCTCAAACCATATGTGAAGAGATATATGCTTCCCAATATGCATCTCATTTCTATACGTCCAGGGAATGTTCCGGGTTTATGGATAAATGGACCAAAGTAAGAACCGAAAAGGATGTGGAAAATTTATTTCCAAAAGAGAATGAAACCATTTTTGCATTGCCTGAGGAAGACCTTGAGCTTTCCCATTGCCGTTTTAATAATACAATTGAAATTCCCGGTCATGGCCTTATCCAGGCAAGTTTCGATCTTCGAAAAGGTATAAAAGAGTATCTTGGAAAAGTTGATTATAAGGATAAACGAGTATTGGATATCGGTTCCGCTTCCGGTTATTGTTGTTTTATGATGGAGCAATGGGGAGCACAGGTTGTCGCTTTTGATCTATCTCCTGATTTTTCGTGGGATATTGTACCTTATTCCCACCAGGAAGGCGAATTGAGGTATATGATCGAAACAGGGATGAGGAATTACAGTATGATGTTAAATAACGGATTTTGGTTCACACATAATGCATTTCAATCCAAAATACAGATGGTATATGGGACGGTGTATGATATTCCACGTGCCCTCGGAAAATTTGATATTGTTACGTGTTGCCATGTATTATTGCATTTACGGGACCCTTTCCTTGCACTTCAAAACATCGCCCGTTCTTCTGAAAAAACCATTGTAATAACCGAGTGTATCCCCGAACATCTCATCGGAAACAATCCATCTCAGATTATTTTCAGGCCTGATGCAAATATGAAAGAAAAAGAAGCCATTGTTACCTGGTGGTATATTCCACCTGAATTAGTAATGGATTATTTAAAAATACTTGGATTTCAAAACATTAAGATTACTCATCACAAGCAATTATGGAGAGATAGTGACGGAGCACTTTATCCATTACCATTCTATACAATAGTAGCCGATCGGACTCATTAAAGATAAACCGTAAATTGTGTTTAAAATCACCATCAAATTTTAAAATACAGGTGAGAAGTGCTCCCGGAGGCGAGGACCGACAAGATATAAAGTGAAAAGGATTCCGTCTGTCCCCTGAAATATTAGAAAGCGAAACCATTTGTGGATAATCTACATTCAAAAAATCCAGGTAATAAAAATAAGTATTGTAAATTTAATTCAATTATGATTTAATATGGATAAGTAAAAGAATGTAAAAATGTGATTGAGGAAAACAATGAATGATGTTGAATCTATTTTTCTCATATTATTTGTATTTGTACTGGGAATAGGATTCTTTATATGGCATATCAATCGTAGCAAATCAATTCTCGAGCAATGGGCCAATCAAAACGGATATAGAATACAAAGTTCAGAATATAGATTATTAAGAAGAGGTCCTTTTTTCTGGACAACCTCTAGAGGGCAAACTGTTTTTTATGTGACACTCTATACTCAGGAGGGAGCTACTCGAAGAGCATGGGTAAGAGTAGGCGGTTTTTGGCTTGGTATATTTTCAAATAAAACCGAAGTCAGTTGGGATGAATGATTGCTCTTAGGCAGTTATAACATAGAAATATAATAAAAATTTTAAATACAATCCATCAAAAATCCATTCAAAAGCATTCTTAATAAAGCGAGAAATTATTAAAAACTTTTCACTATTTCTTACCAATCAATTTACTTCCTATACCCCAGGCTCTTCCTGATTCTTTTCCAATGCTCCAATAATGATTATCCGGCATCGTTAAGGTAAAGGGTTCGATTTTTTTGATATCCGGTCTTCCATCGGTCAGACAATCTTCATCTACAAACGCATTTATAATTTCACCGATAAAGAGTTCATTCGTTGGCAGATCTACCACCTGGACCAAACGGCATTCCATATTTATTTTACATTCCCGGATCATCGGAGTCCCCGTGCTTTCACCTGTCATAACCGTAAAAAGCATTGATTTATCCATTTTACTACCAGAGACTAACCCCGCATAATCCGTTTTTTCCAATAAATCCATTCCCGGGATGTTTACTGAGAAAGCTTTCGATTCATGTATTCCTTTATTTGTATAATGGGATTTTCCAAGGGCAATCCCAATCATCGGTGGTTTAAAATTTACACGAGTTACCCACCCCACCGCCATAAAATTAGGGCGATTATCTCGAATCGTTCCAGCAATAACCATAGGCATCGGGTAAGTAAAAGCATTTTCTGCAATTTTAATTTTCGGCATTATTAATCCTCCTTAAAGAGACCCTATTAACGAACATTATAGCATATCATTTTCTCTAATTGCAATTTTAAAATTATACATATTATTTAATAGGTTGGTAATCAATGATTGCAAAAAGTTTTCATTTCTAATA
>JAKAGC010000729.1 GCA_021817755.1 Acidobacteriota bacterium
ATCTACCTTTCCAATTCGTTTCATCCTCTTTTTACCTTTCTTTTGTTTGTCGAGGAGTTTCATTTTTCGTGAGATGTCACCACCGTAGCATTTAGCAAGAACATTTTTTCTAAGAGGCTTTACTACTGTTTTGGCGATGACTCGCTTCCCGATAGCAGCCTGGATTGAAACTTCAAATAACTGCCTGGGAATGACGGCCTTCATGCGGGATGTCAATTGGCAACCTATATTATATGCCTTTTCCTTATGAACAATTAATGCCAGCGCATCCACAGGTTGACCGTTAATTAAAATATCTAGCTTAATCAAAGGTGATTCCCTATATTCTTTAAATTCATAATCAAAAGAAGCATACCCTTGAGATAATGATTTCAGCTTATTAAAAAAATCATACAACACTTCTGCCAAAGGTAATTCATATTTAAGATGAATACGTTGAGCGCTGATGTAATCCATTTTTTTATGAACTCCACGTCGATTCTGCAATAATTTGAGAATATTCCCAAGGTATTCGTCCGGGGTAAGTATAATCGCTTCGATAAATGGTTCTTCTATCTGTTTAATATTCTGAGGTGGAGGCAGTTGAGTAGGGGATTCGATTTCTACTACTTCGTTTGCTGTAGTCGTAACACGATACCGCACAGAAGGGGCAGTCGATACGATTGTAAGATCATACTCTCTTTCCAATCGCTCCTGGATAATCTCTTTGTGGAGTAATCCCAAAAAACCGCACCTGAAACCAATTCCCAAAGCCGGAGAAGATTCAGGTTCATAATTAAGTGAAGAATCATTCAGTGTTAATTTTTCAATCGATTCCCTCAGCTCAATATGAGTTGTCCCTTCACCTGGATAGAAACTTGCAAAAACCATAGATTGCGGTTCTTTAAATCCTGGGAGAGGTTCCACATATGATTCCTTTGCAAGTGTAACCGTGTCGCCGATTTTTACTTCGGAGATTTTTTTGATACTTCCGATAATGTAACCCACTTCGCCTGCAGCCAGTAACGGCAAAGGTTTCGGCTTCGGAGTATGGACACCCAATTCGGTGATTTCATATTCCGCATCATTGGATAGAAATTTTATTTTATCACCTTTTTTTAAAACACCGTCTATTATACGGACAAGTATGATAACCCCTCGGTAAGAATCGAACCAAGAATCGAATATCAAAGCTTTTAATGGAGAGTCAGGATTTCCCTGTGGTGGTGGTATTCGTTCGATGATTGTAGGGATAAGTTGATCCGTTCCTTGTCCAGTTTTTGCACTCACAAGTAGCGCTTCATCTTTGCTAATACCAATGATATGCTCCATTTGCTCAAAGGATTTTTCCAATTCATTATTCGGAAGATCGATCTTATTCATAACAGGGATCAAGACAAGGTCGTTTTCAACTGCAAGATAAGCATTCGCCACTGTCTGGGCTTCCACTCCCTGCGTACTGTCTATAACAAGGAGTGCTCCCTCGCAAGCAGATAATGAACGTGAGACTTCATAATTAAAATCGATATGACCAGGTGTGTCGATAAGATTCAATACATATTCCTGACCATTCTTATCTTTGTAATTCAAACTCACAAAATGGGATTTGATTGTAATACCTCGCTCACGTTCCAGTTCCATGGAATCCAATACCTGTTCATGCATCTCTCTACTTGAGATTGCTCCTGTTAGTTCCAATAGCCGGTCTGAAAGGGTAGTTTTTCCGTGATCGATATGAGCGATTATCGAAAAATTTCGTATATGCTTCATTCTGTAATTAACCGTTTTCGTTTATTTAGATTATTATATTTTTATTGCTGTAATTTGTTATTATCTTCTTTAGGTTGATCCGGATCAGGGTGTCCTTTTAAAGCATTTTTAAAATGCATAATTCCTTCGCCCAAACCTTTTCCTAATTGAGGAAGCTTTTTACCACCGAATAAGAGAGCAACAACCAGCAGAATAATAAGTATTTCAGCAAATCCGAGATTTCCAAACATTTTTTTATCTCCTTCAAGGCAGATTTTAAAGCTTTATGCAAATGATGTCAAGTCCTTTATATAACCCCACCCATTTTTTTTATAAAGGCTAAGATAACAATAGGGCAGGAGAATACCTGTGAAATATTTACTATTGAACCATCTCGGAAGTTTGCCATTATAGATTCAAAAAAAAACAGGCGTGAACAAAAGAAAAACATTGATTTTAATTGAAAAATTTAGTAAAATAGTTCTTAATATTCAAATAGGAGGAATCGAACGTGTCTAGAGTATGCGAAGTATGTGGAAAAGAGCCTTTATATGGAAATAATGTCAGCCATTCTCATAAATTAACCAAACGTAGATGGTTGCCCAATTTACAGAAAATTAAAATTAAATTAGGTGAAGGATCCCGTCGGGTTCGTGTTTGCACCGCCTGCATTCGTTCTGGAAAAATCGAAAAAGCAGTATAAATAAATTCACTCGTATATGATTGCCAATCCCATCGATTTGGTACGTAAAAAACGGGTAGGAATCATTGGTGGTAATGCACCCGATGCACTTTCATTAAAGAACGCCGAGGTAATGGGTGAGTTGATCGCTCAAAACGGATATATACTTGTTAATGGTGGAATGAAAGGAGTTATGGAAGCATCAGCCCGTGGCGCACGAAATTACGATGGATTGGTAATCGGTATCTTACCCGGAAAATCACTCGATGAAGGTAATTCTTATACTCAAATTACTATCCCTACAGGTCTCGGATATATGAGAAACCCAATGGTGATACTTAATTCCGATATCCTGGTTGCGATAGACGGTAGTTATGGAACATTATCCGAAATTGCTTATTCGCAGATTTATAATAAAACAGTATTGGGTTTGAATACCTGGGATATTCCTGGAATAATCCCAATGGCTTCACCCCAAGAAGTGATTAACCGG
>JAKAGC010000730.1 GCA_021817755.1 Acidobacteriota bacterium
AGATATAGATTTGCTCCGTATCGTTGCTGTAAACCTTCTCGATAATGCCATCAAATATGGCAATGACCATATCGATATACTCATTACTCTTGAAATTCATGATAATACATTCTCTTTTTCAGTAAAAAATGAAGGAGTCGGTTTCGATAAAGAGCAGGCTCAAAAACTATTCCGCAGGTTTTCCCGTCTCAAACAAAAAGGAACCGAAGATCGCAGAGGAACCGGATTAGGATTGTATCTTACCTGGTGGATAATCCAGAAGCATAACGGAAGTATTTCTGCACAGTCAGAACCCGGTCAATGGGCTGAATTCACAGTTACCCTTCCCCTATAGCTTCCCAATTAAGATCATATTTTTCATTCATTTTATATTTGGAACAAAATATTACCAAAAGTTTTAGGGAGTGCAGAACCCCTTTTTCAAAAGCGGTTCTGCCCGCCGTAGGCATTAAACAAACATCACCAATTAAAAATCATGCACCCCGTGGATGAAATTTCCGGTAAACGTTTAATAGGTCTTCATAATTCAAATTCGTATATTTCTCAGTCGTTGTTAGACTCGAATGCCCCAATAATTCTTGAATTACTCTCAGGTTCGCTCCCCGTTGTAGTAGATGAGTCGCGAAAGAATGTCTAAAAAGATGCGGATAGACGTGTTTTCTTCCCCCTCCAATTAATCTGTATTTTTCCTGTAGAATCATTTCAACAGCACGCGAAGTAATTTTTTTCCCTCGTGCATTCAAAAAGATATAATCTATTTCATTATTGAATTTTTGTTTTGCCGCTTCAAGGTATTTTTGTACCATATTTCCCGCATAGTTATTAAACGGAATGATTCTCTCTTTTTTTCCTTTCCCCATTACCCGGATCAAATGTTCTCCCCAATTAATATCTACCATTCTCAAATTAGTTAACTCTGAGATACGTAATCCTGTAGCATACAAAAACTCAAAAATAGCTTTATTTCTTAAATCGATAAAATTACCATCAGGTAATTGATCCAGGAATTCCAACATCTCTTTTTCAGTTAAAATTCCCGGAAGATTTTTATCTATTTTAGGAGTTCCAATTGCATCAAACGGATTTTTGGCAATCTTCCCTTGTTTCAATAAATATTTATAATAGGATTTTACCCCATATATCTTCCGCGAAATTGTCGTTTTCTTTTTTGTTTTCATAAAGATATCTGCGATAAAATCCCGGATAGTATGCTTGTCTACCTGAGCCCCCGTCGTTTTAAAATATTCCATAAATTGCCGGATATCCGATTCATAAGCAGATATAGTATGAGAAGAGTATTTTTTTATATGTTGCAGGTATTCAAGATATTCTTCTAAATATTGATCTTCTTTATCCATTTTTCAAGACTCTCCAATGCTATCCCCGCTTTATGCTCTTTTTTCAATTTCTTTTTAATTCGTTTACTTTTAGGTTCATTGCTTTCCGGAAGTAATCCGAATGTAAATTTTGTCGGTCGGAAATCTTTCCAGTCAGCCTGGCAAATATAATTCACCAGTGAACCACAGGCTGTATTTTCAGGCAAATTGTAGGAAGGTTCCCCAAGAATTCGTAGAGCTGTAAAAATACCCGCAATCAAGCCTGAGCAAACCGATTCCACGTACCCTTCCACTCCACATATTTGTCCCGCGAAATAGATATTTTCATTTAATTTACACTGGTAAAATTTATTCAAGATTAAAGGTGCGTTGATGTATGTATTTCGGTGAATCCGCCCGAACCGTTCAAATTCAGCATTTTCTAGCCCAGGTAATTTACGAAAAATCCGTTTTTGTTCTCCCCATTTCAATCGTGTTTGAAATCCAACCATCTGGAAAAAATTCTTTTTTAAATCATCCTGTCGCAGTTGAACTACAGCAAACGGCATTTTCCCTGTTCCAGGGTCTACCAGTCCCACCGGTTTTAATGGTCCGAAAGCCAATGACATTTCGCCCCTGCGAGCAATCTCCTCGATTGGAAGGCATGCATCGAAAAATACATCCTTATCCGCCTCATGTAACTCTACTTTCTCTGAATTCAGAAGGTCTTGCACAAACTCATTGTATTGTTCTTCAGACATCGGAATATTAATAAAATCCGCTTCTCCTTTATCATATCTCGATGCCCGGAAAATCTTTTCATAATCGATCGATTCCGCATTAATAATCGGACTTGTTGCATCATAAAAGAAAAGATGTTTTCTCAATGTCAGAATCGAAAGATTTTCTGCAAATCTCCCTGAAGTAAGCGGGCCCGTTGCTATAATCACAGGGTAATCCACTGTCGGTATATCCGTAATTTCTTCTCTTATTACTCTAACATTCGGCAGTTTTTCAATTTCTTCCGTAATATTTTCAGCCAGATGTAATCGATCTACAGAAAAGCTGCTCCCTGCGGGAACCCGGTTAGCTTCAGCAATCCGTAAGAAAAAAGAATCCAACATTTTTAATTCTTCTTTCAGTAAACCCGCTCCCGTTGACAATTGAGTTGCCCCCAGGCTGTTTGAGCATACCATTTCTCCCAGGAATGATGAAGAATGCACATCCGTCGTTTTTACCGGACGCATTTCATATAATTCCACATTAATACCCCGTTTAGAAAGTTGATAAGCTGCTTCAACCCCTGCTAGCCCTCCACCTATAATCATCACTTTTTTATCATTTCCAGTCATAGTAAATTTGTTTTATCCTCCGGTTATCGATTTTCCATTGCCGTTAGAAAAGGGCATATAGTCGAATTTTTCCATATTGGGATCAAGATATGTATTGTAAAGCAAAATCCCGTTAATTTCAATAGCTCTATTCCGCTTTCCGTAATTCTCACCTTTACAAATTATTACTCAACCATATTTTTAGTAAACTTGTAATCCATTTACATTTCTGATATCATCCTAATCTAAATCCA
>JAKAGC010000731.1 GCA_021817755.1 Acidobacteriota bacterium
AAAATTCAAAAATATCTGCTCCCCAAAAAATCAAATTTTCTGGAAATTTATCCCTTAATGTTAATGAATTCATTTTTGGTTTCATACAAAGACCAAACCGTTTTTTTTCTTAAGGAAAATCAATTAAAAATTTCGGAAATTGATATCAAGAATATGAGAATTGTACGGGAAAAAGTATTGGAAATTCCTAAGTTTTACAAAAAAATGCCTGATAATTTTTATATCTTCAAAAAATACGACAATCCAAAGGATAATTTCATACTTGATATAGAGACCTGGCAAACAAGCTATTCAGCAATTACAGCAGTCGCTATCGATAGAAATAATCTTGTAATTCAAGTAAGAATTTTTGAGCCTGAGAAGCAAAAATTTGCTCTTCTTTTTTATAATATTACTGATTTGAAATTGGTTAATACAATTTTGACCGATGATTTACTTTTAGATATTAAGGATGGGAAATATTACTGCTTCGCTGGCGGTGATCCGGTATTGGATCAGGATGGAGAAGGAGATTCAATAATTAATA
Source organism: Acidobacteriota bacterium (assembly GCA_021817755.1). GTDB lineage: Bacteria > Acidobacteriota > Aminicenantia > UBA2199 > UBA2199 > JAKAGC01. The sequence continues at coordinate 527 of JAKAGC010000731.1, forward strand.
TTTATTCTCTATACAATTGAAAAGAAATATTTTAATTAAATGTGATTAATAGGCGATCATTTTTAAGGGGAGAAACAATTATTAATGAATAGAAATAATCGCCTATTCGTAAATATGAAAAATCGGAACAAAGAAATATTAAAAAGATGAGAAGGAAATCAATCAATTCTTAATATCGATTCCACCGAATGTAGCGTGCGCATGTATAACCAATCGCTTACTACCGGAAGCCTGAGTATTGGAACACTTGGCACCTACTCCACCCAATACCGCAGAAGGGTGAATTTCGATATCCCAATGCGTGGGAACCCATATATCGATACCTCCGAATATGGCAGATAAATATAGTACTGCACCATCAGGAGCCAATTCTGCTTCCCTTAAATTAATCTCAGCTCCTCCTAATACTACAGAAACATTTCCACCTTTAAAATTTTTCGATGTATGCCTGGATTCAAATGCTCCCATTAAACAGGAATGTTCCAATAAATCACTGTCCGATGTAAATGAACTATGCTTGCATGTTTCTTGCTTGCTTTCTTCATTTGACTGTGATGATGACGATGAACCCGCATTGTTCGTACTGTTTGTTTGGGGAGGAGCCTGAGGAGAACTGCCACGCTCCAAAATTATATGTAATCCCAATAATATCAGGACGATTGGCCAATATCTCCACATATTGTGAATATAAATGAAATTGTTTTCAGTCAGTAGAAACAACACACCTAGTAATATCATCAACCCACCAAAAAAATCAAAAACGCGATGCTGTTTACTCAGATGAAATACACCGATAAAAATCAAAATAATAGGCCACCACTCCCTTATACTAAAATCGATGACCTCGGTATTATTGAGAATCCAGAGCACTCCCATTATTACCAGGAGAGCACCGAATACCATTGTACTGGTATTGGTATTCTGCTTGCCTTTCATTGCAAACCTCCGTGAAAAGTTTATTTTAAAAAATTAGTATGAAAATTCTCTTGCCTCTTCCTCAGATGTATTCAAGATACCCGGGCTATCACTCCTGGGGCAGACATTCTCACAAATACCACAACCAATACATTTTTTCGGTACTACATAAATCTGTTTTACTTTTACCTGTTTTCCCCGGAAATTCCATGTATCCACTTCTCGGAAACGGATCGCTTTATCAGGTATAGGGCAATGCTCTTCACAAACCGCACAATTATAACCATCCGCATAAGTATAACACCGGTTCCTGTCTATCACTGCCGTTCCGATTTTAAACTCTTTTTTCTGTTCCAGCGTTAACTTTTCGATCGCATTCGTCGGGCATACCTGGGTACATTTATTGCATTCATACTCGCAATAACCAGCCTGCGGATTCAATATCGGAGTCCACATCCCTTCCACTCCCGCTTCAAGGAATGCCGGCTGGATGAAATTGGTCGGGCATACCTGCATACATTGACCACACCGGATACAACGGCTCAAGAATTCTTTTTCTTTAACAGAACCCGGTGGACGGGTGAAACGGTGTACTGTTTTGGTTCGCGCCTGGATTTGAGTTTTGGGTAAAGCAGCCACTGTTAAACCCGTTATCGTTGCTTCCAACCATTTTCTCCGTCCTATATCCATTTGAGTGCGATTCGCTTTAACCGGTAAAGCAATTTTTACATCGATCGCATCTTTTGGACAATCCGGAATGCAATTAAAACAGGTCATACATTCCGATTTCATATAGTCTTTATAAGGACTGCCATTATAAGTGCAATTCCTTGAACAGGCATTGCAGGAAATGCAGGAACTGTTTGTCTTCAGATTGAATAATCCGATTCGTGAGAAAATACCATACAACGCACCCAATGGGCATATGTAATTACAAAAAAAACGGCGTTTGTATAGATTCATCATTAAAAGGAAAATCAATAACAAACCGATGAATACCGATTGTGTATATACTCTCTGTTTATTAGTCAGAATAGTTTTGCGGGCGAGTTCGTAAACCGGTTTCACTCCTTTCGAGATAATTCCCGTATCTTTTGCACCCGATTTCAATGATTCCTGGACAATATAATTGACCGGAGGATTAACTGAAATCGAAGCGCTCCGTGTCAGAAGTGAAAATGGATCGAACCAACCCACAAGGTTTGTCCCGAACAAAGCCGCTACAACAATGGCAACCAGTAAAAAGTATTTAATTTTCAGTAATGGTTTATGAACTTCCCGTTTTTCTTTCTTTGATTTTCTGAATAGCCAGGAGAAAAACTGGTTTATAGCACCAAAGGGACAAACCCATCCACAAAAAAAGCGTCCGAATATCAGAGTTAGGAACAGAGGAATAAGAGAGAGCAGGAAAATTGAAATCAGTTTCCCAGTAGAAATGAAATTTACAATCATTATCAGCG
>JAKAGC010000732.1 GCA_021817755.1 Acidobacteriota bacterium
GCTCCCCGTCAATGTGGAAAAACCTGGCTTATGAGAGAACTCTATTTTAAGATTAAGGAAGATTCACGTTTCGATATAGTGGTTATTAACCTGGAAAATTTTAAAGAAGAAAAAAATGTTTCAACTATTTACACATTTATTTCTAACAAAATTTACGAGGGGCTTAAGAAAACCATATTAGGGAAGGTAGAAACCGGAGAACAATTCCAGGAAATTTTTAGTAATAAAGTACTCGATAAACCGTTGATTTTAATCCTGGATGAATTCGATGCGCTGGGAGAGCATATTATCAGTTCTATTGTTTCTTCATTCCGAAGTATTTACAATTCCCGTCAATATGAAGCAGATAAAATCACAGGTAAAAAATCATATCTTCTCCATAGCTTAGCTTTAGTCGGAGTTCGGAGCGTTCTTGGGATTGAAAATGAAACCGGCTCACCTTTTAATATACAAGGAAGTTTGCCTATCCCCAATCTAACAATAGATGAGGTTCGTGCGATGTTTAAGTGGTACGAAAAGGAAAGCGGGCAACATATCGAAGGGGCTGTAATCGACAGGCTATTTAAAGAGGTGAATGGCCAACCCGGTTTAATTAGCTGGTTTGGAGAGCTTTTAACCGAAGGCTTTACATTTTATAAAAATGATCGAACGAAACCCATAACAATGAACGAATTTGAAACCGTATATGCCGGTGCTATTTATGCTTTACCGAATAATAATATTTTAAATCTTATCAGCAAAGCCAAAGAAGAAGCCAATAAAGACCTAATTTTAAAGATGTTCCAGACAGATGAAAAAATGGAATTCAAATTCGATAATAAGACGATGAATACACTTTATATGAATGGTCTTGCAGAGCCTGAATTCGAAAAACTGGAAAATCCTCCTAAATACTACATCAAGTTTCCAAGCCCTTTTGTACAAAAAAGAATTTTTAATTATTTTTCCGATGTTTATTTTAATGAGTTGGGAACCATTATGGAGCCATTTTTAAAACTCGAAGATGTAATTACTCCAAACGGGCTTGACATTCGAGGTATTTTAAAGGTTTACCAACGCTATCTTGAAAAAAATAATCAATGGTTATTTAAAAAAGCCCCTAGAAGAAGTGATTTGAGATTATTCGAAGCTGTATTTCATTTTAATCTGTTTGCTTATCTCAATAGTTTTTTCTTTGGTACAGGGGCAGGAGTTTATCCTGAGTTCCCCACAGGAAACGGAAAAATAGATCTTATTATCCGGTACAAAGAACAACTTTACGGATTGGAGTTAAAGAGTTTTCGGAATGCAACTCTTTTCAAAGCTGCCCTGGAAAAAGCAGCACATTATGGAAAGCAACTCGGATTATCCGAAATATTCCTGGTAAGTTTTATCGAATCTGTGGATGATGAAACGCGCCAGGTCTATGAAAAACCATTTCATCATACCGAAAGTAATGTCACAGTGTGGCCGTTTTTTATTTGCACCGGAAAGCTCTAATATAATCTTCTTTTTCATTTAAATCGAATTTGATTAATTAAGGAATATAGAATTCTACCAGATAAGGAATAATTTTAGGGATTGGCATATACAAAATTAAGGGGATAAAACAGATATGAACATATTAAACGGTTTACTTTATATCGGAAATAGTATATGATTAATTCTATTTGTTGGAGTAAAAAGGCAATCAATGAGGATCGATGAAACACAAATTTTTACTATTACTTTTTGCAGTTATGTATTTTTTACCGGGAATAGAATTATCAGGTTCTGAACTTCAAGGCGCACAATCTTTACCTGCAGGAAACTCAATTGAGAAATACCTCGGTATTTTTTCAGCAGTTAGCTGGTTGGTTATAGGTTTATGCGCAATTATAGGTTTACTCATATTATATATCCTTGTCGATCTATTTCGCGGGGTCCGTCATATAGAAGGGCTTTCTTTAAAAAAATGGGGTTATATTATTATTGGATTCTTTCTAACATTACCCATCTTACTCGGAATATATTTCTTTCCCGGTGCTGTCGGGACAGATTGGAAATCGATCTTTTCACATGCTCATTCCGGTTTCAAAACATCATTATATGGATTGTTTTCGTTTATGGGAGGCGCAAATCTTCTTTTTATTTTATCACTAATATTTCCATTCAAAGATCAATCCTCGTTTAAAAACAAGTATTTAAAACCCCTACCCATGATTCTTTCATTGAGTTTTCTATCAGGTATTGGGAGTGCAGCCGTTCTTTTTTTGATTTCCACCTCATTTTTCAGTCCATTGGCACTACCTTATCTTATTTTTTATTTTACATTAGCGCTTTTTATTTCGATGGTAACACAAAAAATCGTTCAAACTCGAATGACAGTTATTGCAAATGATATCGTTTATGAGCTTCGGATGAAATTAATCCGAAAAATCTTCGGTACACGTTATCAACAATTTGAAAAGATCGATTCGGGGAGAATATATGCAACGTTGAATAATGATACCGAAGCCATTTCCACGTCTGCATCATTGGTGGTGGGAACTGTATCCAATTTCGTAACCGCAGTGGCTGCTTTTATTTATCTATCCGCCATTTCTCTGACAGCAACTCTATTTACACTGCTTTTTGCACTGTTACTGGGTGGTTTTTATATTATTGTCGGAAAGCGGGTGCGTGTTCTGATGGAAAAGATGAGAGATACCCAGAATGTTTTTATGAAACTCATCGAGGGGCTGGTACATGGGTTCCGTGAAATCAGCATGCATTATAATAAAAAAGTCGAATACGAAAAAGACGTGGAGAAAAGCAGTTTTGAATACAGGGAAACCCGTATTTCTTCTGCTATCAAATTTGTAAACGTAAATATTATGAGTAATTTCATGATGCTAATCCTTCTGGCAGGAATATGTATTTCGTTCCCCCGGTTATTTC
>JAKAGC010000733.1 GCA_021817755.1 Acidobacteriota bacterium
GGGTCTCCTCGCGCACGACCGGCTTGCAGGTCATGTACTGTTCTGTCCGGGTCCGCATCTCGGGGACCATCGTCGTGCACTGGCGCTGGACCTCCTTGGTCTCCATCACGCGTCTGCAAACCGCAATGCTTCCCGAACGGCAGGAGAAAATTCTGAAACGAAATAATGGAAATGAAACGAAACAGAGAAGGTGTCATTCCCGAATGCGCGCCCTTTTGCGTCGCGATATTCCGCACTACTTTTTATCGGGAACCAATGTTCATCAAATCATGATGGGTGAGTTCTAATGCGAATAGCCGGCTGAAAAAGCGGTTAAAGGAAAATCAATGGCAGAAAGCACTGAGAAAAAAATAAAAATATTCAACCTTGCCAAAGAGCTGAATATAGTCGTCGTACTTCTCTCCCAATTACGACGGGCAGACGATCATGTACCCACAATGAATCGGTTACGCGCCAGTGGCCAGATCGAAGAAGCCTCGGACACCGTAATCCTTCTCTGGATCCCCGAAATAGAAGGTATTACCTACTTGAAAAAGGGAGACGGAAGGGAAGTAGACATGAGCGGAAAAGCTGATATCATCGTTGCTAAAGGCAGGAATATCGGTACCATGAATTTCACCGTGAACTGTAACCGGGAAATAAACAAGATGTGGAATGAAGATGAGCCACGGCTTGTCGGCAAATATCACGATCCAAACAGAACCACCGAGCCCGGCGAAAAAAACATAGATGATCGACCTTTTTAGTATATATTTAATTATCAATCACTTAAAAACAATTATCATGAGTTACAAATCAAAAATTCGTCAGTACATGGAATCTAAATCGTATGATCTGCAGGAGCAAATCGATCAAAAGGAAGCCGAAGTTTTAAGCATCCTGAAATCTGATAACAAAAACTGGCCCCGGATCCAAGAATTGGCCGAACAAGCAAATGTCCTCGTAAATGAGTGGGCCCTTCTGGCCGAACTAATTGGGCTCGATAAAAAGAAAATTGCCAAAGAGTTTGCCGACCATGATCTTGCCGCCAAGGAGCTGGCCGAAAATTAATCTGCCTCTCCCTTTTAATCCTTAAACCCGCCAGGTGACTTAAATCGAAGTCGCCTGGCATTACTAAATTTAAGATATGAACCTCGATATAACAAAAAGGATCGCCGAGCTGACCAATGAAATAAATGGCAGAATTGAGTCCATCCAATCGGTCGCCAACGGTTCTTTCGACACCTATTACATTATTGATCAATGCATTGCCGTACAAAAGATGGTCGTACAAATTAATCTGCTGGAAGAATTGCTGGCCGAAAACAAAAAGGTGCCATCTTCATCTTATAATTAACCGGGATAATGTTAATTATGACTAAAATACTGAATATATTGGTTAAAATACTGAATATATTGGTTTCTTTAAACGAATAGTCCCTTGTTGCAATTTATAAACTGCACTAAATTGTAACAGGAACCAAAGTTGAGGGTGAAAAATATTCTGATTATCAGCGGGTTTCTTTTTATCTTGATCTGGATACATTTAGACAATTAGACAACTATCTAAATGTTCTCCAACTCCATTAGATAAACTAACGGAATATTCCGCAAAAATGCGATTCTTCAACGGACAAAACAAAGCCAAACGGTTAATATTTGTTTAGTTTGTCTCTTCCATATTCTTTTGCGGATTCTGGTCAAAATAGCACATTATGGTTAAATAGACATTTAAAAACGATGTATCTGATTAATATACAGAGATATAACACCCTATTCACTTAACCATAACAAAAGATATAAGACAGAAGTGTTAAAATTGCCCTGATTCAATCACATTACTATCACCAAATCAACAGTACCACTTAATCTACTTACTCTGCCGTTCTAATGACATCATGACAGGACCACAACGCAAGGAATCAGCCTGTTTAAACCCGTGGAGGCAGGGAAAGAGCTAAACAACTGCATGAGAGACCGGATAAAAGGAATCGAGTGCACGGGTGATGGCAACGCGTGCCCGGAAACGTGTCAATGATTGTAGAAATTCGCCAGGTAGGCGGGGTATATAGGGCACGAACGGGGGTGCCGACCACCTTTCTCGCCACTACTACTCAGGCAAAAGTAAGACAGATACACCCTTTCATCAACTCCGAGCCCCTGCTTAGAACCATTCTAAACAACTATTCTGATTCAACTGAGCCAATGCACCAACAGAATCCCGATCTACCCACCAAATAACTCCTCAGCCCGATGATTTCATTATAACGGGGTTATCTGTCCACAAAGAATTAGTCTCTTTTAAATCGCCTGTATTCAGCAATAAGTGTAACATCTGTTACAAACACCCATGGGGTACCCCACGATTTTCAAAACCTTTTTCCAAAATATCCGAAGTCAAAATTTACAATTTTCAAAAAAACCGCCTTTTGCTTCTACCTCCAGAGGTAGGGATGTCGCATTTTGCTACCCCTCTTCTATGTGTTATTTGGTTTTATTGATCCAGTTTAAAAAGTCGTTTCGTTTAATCCCTGTTTTTCCTCCAATGACAGAGAGTTTCAGTTCCCCTCTGTCAATTGAGGTTTTAACCATATCGCGGGAGATTCCTTTTTGCTTGCAGCACTGCCGGATACTCATTAATGCCGGTAGGTCCTGCACCGGGTCCTTCACAACCTCCCGGAAAATGTCCCGGATAAACCTGCGCAACTCCGGTTCGTTCTCGATGATTAATGGAAAGTTTACCATGATGTTAACTGATTGATGGGTTGATATAAATAAATCCAAACAAAGTTTAAAATAATTTTCCATAAAAACAGGGGAAAAGGTATTTAAAAACATTCTAAACAATTGTATATCAAAAACTTATATTTTATGCCAAATAGTTTATATTCCTGCAAATTGATTTAAATTGAAAA
>JAKAGC010000734.1 GCA_021817755.1 Acidobacteriota bacterium
TCTGCAATCCTATTTTTTGCATCTGCACTTACGTATTTTGCACCTGCAATCCAATACTTTTCACCTGCACTTACGTTCCTCGAATCTGCAATCCAATTTTTTACTTCTGCACTTATACATGTTGCACCTGCAATCCAATTTTTTGTATCTGCAATTGTATTTATTTGGTCTGCACTCCTATTTTTTTTATTTGCACTTGTGTTTTTTATAAATGCAATGGAATTTATCCAATGGGTAGTGTTACATTCAATGGATTTATCGGTGAATGGTTCAATATCCATTATGAACTTGGTAGGGGAATTTGGTGATTTTTTTTATGTTTTTTGCTTGCATTTTCTCTTCCGGTGTGGTAGTTTTATGGTCTGATAAGGTGCTTCTTTCTGAATTTGAGGAGACATTTAAACAAGATAAAACATAATTTGTAAGATGTTTTAAAACTCAGATATTATTCAGGATTATAGAAATATCCATTAGGATTTTGGAATAAATGAGAAATTTCCCTTTATATGAACTGGATTGGCAAGAGTTTGAAAAACTTGTGGTGTCGATTTGCAATAAAATTTTGGGAGCTGGAACCATTATTTTTTCTTCGGGAAAGGATGGAGGAAGAGATGCAAAGTTCAACGGTAAAGCAGAGAATTTTCCCAGTAAGGAAAACCCATGGGAAGGCCGATTCATTATCCAGGTAAAACATACAGAAAACCCAATTGCAAAATGTTCGGATTCCGAATTTAAAAAAATATTGGAGAAAGAAGCTAGTAACCGATTGAGAGAACTTGTTGATAATCATGAACTGGATTATTATCTGGTCTTCACCAACCGAAAATTATCCGGGATTGCTGATGCTCATATTTCAGATTTCATCAATACAAAACTGAAAGTAGAAAATCAAATTATCGGTGAAGAAAAGATACAACATTGGCTTAAAGAATATCCTGGAATTTCTAAAATACATAATCTCAATAAACTCTTTATTCCCATCGAATTTTTTGAGAACGACTTGAAAGAGATTATTATCGCTTTCTCTAAGTCATCAAAGGAATTAAGTGCAACCGTATCTGCGAAATTGAAACAGCTCAAGAATACGGATAAAACAAAGAAAAATGAGTTAAATAACCTGAGTAAAGAGTATTTTGAGATTATAAAGAAAAAATCTTTGTCGTACTTTGTTAAAATCGAAATCTTTTTAAAGGATCCTCTAAATAAAGAATATCTTAATTTTTATGAGAATACCATTTGGGATTTGCAGGCAAAGATAACCACCAAAAGAGATGAATATGATAAATTTGAGGAAATATTGGATACCCTTTTTGAATATATCTTCCAAAATAATACAGATTTAAAAGATAATAGAAAGTTGATCTGGGTTTTTCTCCATTATATGTATTGGCATTGCGATATCGGAGTCGGAGATTGAAACATGCTTAAACCGGGAAAACATTTAAATCTCCAATTCTCTGTTCTTCATATTGGTGGTTTAATTATTAGTATTTTGAAAGAAAGGGGAATGCTTAAATTCGATGAATTACTTTCAATACTGATTGAGCAAACAGATATAAAAGTAAAGCAGGTTTTCCACTCTTCTCTTTCTTTTTTATTTCTGTTGGGTAAGCTTAAATACCATAGAGAATTAGATGCTTTTGAACTGATGGGCTTAGAAAATGAAATTGATTAAGGTTTATTCTAACAAACCCTTTAAAAATGTCCGGTTTAATCCCGGATTTAATGTTATTTTGGGTGAACCCAAAGAAAGAAAGGATTCAACCAAAGATACCCATAATCTGGGGAAATCGCTTCTTATTACGGTTCTTGATTTTTTATTGCTTAAAAATATAAATAAAGATCATATATTTAGTAAACACTCCCCGATATTTCAGGATTATGTATTTTTTCTTGAAATTAAACTCAATTCAGGGAAATTTTTGGTCATTAGACGGGAAATATTGAATCGTACAAAGATTTCTTTTAAATTTAATACTGCTGAATTAGAGAGCTTTGAAAGAAATTTAGATTGGGATCAGGAAAATATCCCAATAAGCAAGGCTAGAGTAATATTAAATAATTTGCTAGAACTGGAACCAGTCCTGGAATGGCCTTATAGAAAAAGCATTTCCTATTTCCTGAGAACTCAAAAAGATTTTCTGGATGTTTTTCAATTAGCTAAGTATGATAAAGGAAAACATCGCGATTGGAAGCCATTTTTATTTGAATTATTGGGTTTTGAAGGGAAACCTCTTCTGGAAAAATATGAATTGGAGGAAAAGAAAAAAGCGTTAGAAACCTTGGTTAAAGAAGTACAGGGAAATTTGACTATTAATACTGGAGAAGTTGATAGATTAAAAGGAATTATAGAAATTAAAACTGAAGAGAAAAAAGAAATCGAAAAAAAAATTGATGATTTCAAATTTTATACCCAGGATAAAGAGATTAACCAAAAACTGGTGGATGAAATAGATTTAAAAATTAGTACTTTAAATACGATACGTTATAATGTGACCGAGGAGATAAATCGAATAGAAAAATCTCTGGAACTAAGTATTCCCCGAATTGATATCGATGAATTAAAACACTTATATGAAGAGGTAAAGATTTTTTTCCCCAATAATCTGGTTCAAGAATATAAAAATCTCGAGGATTTTAATAGACAGGTTTCTGAGGAAAGAAAGAAATACATGGAGGAGCGTTTAATTGAATTAAAAGAGGAATTGCATCCCCTTGAGGCAGAGTTACAACAGCTTGATGGTGTGAAGAGTGAATTATTATCGGTTTTGAAGGATAAAGACTCGTACGGAAAGTTCAAACATTACCAGAAGATGCTGGTGAAAGTTGAATCTGAAATCGCGAGATTCGAAGAAAAAATGGAATATCTTGGAAGAATTTGGGAATGGGAA
>JAKAGC010000054.1 GCA_021817755.1 Acidobacteriota bacterium
TATCTTTTTACTCCAAGTCTATCTCTTCGTACTATTTGGGAGTATGAAGATTATTCGAAAACACATTATGGAAATATACTTCTGGCATATGAATATACACCTGGAACTGTTTTATACCTGGGATATTCTTCCAATTTAAGGGATGAACTTGGCCGGCTTGTAAATGATTCCTATTCTCTATACTTTAAAATATCTTATCTGTTCAGGCAATAAATAAACCTTATTCCTCTATCTCGATGAGTAAAAGAACAGTGGATTATCTTAAAATCATTGCCATTGTTAAAATTTAAAATTCCCCATTCAGGGTTCAATTTTTATAAGATTTAAGGTATAATAAGCACGTTATAATCATATCTTTTAGAGGAAAATCCAATGAAAAAGAAAATACTATTGATACATACTGGCGGTACAATCGGAATGATTAAAGATATCTCCAGTGGCGTTTTAAAACCGGATTTATTTTATGAAAGCCTGGTAAAAGTTATCCCGGAACTTTACGATATTGCAGATATTGAAGTAGAAATTCCTTTTGTAGCGGATAGTGCCGAACTTTCGATTCTACATTGGCAAATTATTGCGAACCTGATAAAACAAAAAATCGACACAGTCCAAGGTGTATTAATTACCCATGGAACCGATACCCTGGCTTACACGGCTTCTGCCTTGTCTTATATGTTAATGAATATTCCAATCCCAGTAATACTAACGGGTGCACAAAAACCTCTGAGTGAATTAAGGACCGATGCCCGTTCTAATTTTATTGACGCTGTTGAAATGGCAATATCTTCAGATATCAAGGAAGTTGCTATTTTCTTCGATCATAAATTGATGCGAGGTAACCGAACGATTAAGAAACATATTAATCACTTCGATGCCTTTGATTCTCCTAATTATCCGTTACTTGCAAAAGTGGGTATCGATATTGAAATATACAAGCAAAACCTACTGAATCCCGGAGGTCTATTTCATGTATTTGATCGAATGGATCCGGCAATAGCAGTTTATAAATCATTTCCAGGATGCAACCTGGATTATTTTCAACCTGGAGACGGAACACGAGCAATAATTTTAATCGGATACGGAGCGGGTACACTCTCTTTATCTTCAGGAGAACTAATAAAGCGGGTGGAAAAATGGATTCAAGATGGAAAACTGGTAGTATTAATGAGCGAAACGCGGGAAGGAAAACTGGATCCTAAACTCTACGAATCAGGGAACGAACTTATTAAGCGAGGTGCTTTGCATGCGGGTGACATGACCTTCGAAGCGAGTATTACAAAATTAATGTTCCTTCTGGGGCAATATTCGGAAGCAGGTATCATTAAGAAAAACTTCTCCAAATCTCTGGCAGGGGAAATTTCAATTCAATAAGGGTTGACTGGTTTTCAATTTTTATTTGACTGCTTTAAATGTGGTTATCATTAAGAACTAAAAACCTCTTTCAAACCAGATGAAGGAACATACTTTTCCATTTTTTTCTCTAATTGAAAAACCACGATCCTTATATAAATAGAAATTCCCATCGGAACTTCGAATTATATGAGGGGGTATTCCATATATTTTCCCTATCTGTGCAATTTCTTCTATTGGATTCAACTGGTGTTCGATTAATTCCACTGTATCACCTAATGCGAGTACGCGTACAGAATCCTTAACCATTACTTGTAGTTGTATTGACCAATTATCTCCATTACCATCCTGTGAGGCTCCTAATGTGAACATCTCCTGCTTGTTTTTCCCTGCATTTTTTACTACTTGCCCAAAACTATCACCTGGATGCACCCATGAAGGAGGCTGGGGTATTCGATTTTGTCTAACCATCATAGGGGGTAATTTTTCATATAGCTTTCTATATATATACGTATAAAAGTTATCTCTTGGCGTCAATGGATGCTTTAAATATTTCTCCCAATAAAATCTTGCACCTGAATTTCGTTTTCGAGCTTCCTTTATGGAACCAAGATTATAAAGAATTTCCACTTTTGAAGAATCTATTTTTAAAGCATCTTCTAATGTACTTATGATTTTTTGACTGACATCCAGACCTTCTTTTTGACCGTAATAATAAAATGCAATAGCTTTATTATTCAATGCAAGCACATCTTTGGGTCTTCTTTTTAGAATTTCATCACTAATGGCCATAGATGCTGCGTATTCTGCTTTTAATATTAGTGCAATAGAAAGATTATACCGGCATTGTCCGCGTATGGGATCACGAGCTACAGCCAGTTTAAAATATTCTAAAGATTTGTCGATATAACGAACAATCTCTTTATCCTTTAAATATTGATTATCTCCACGACTTGAAAAATCATTGGCACTGGATGAATAATCAATGGGAATCGAAAATCGAAATTCATAGTAATAAGCATTGTATCTAATTCGTATTAAATCTAAGGCCTGGCTTAGATAGCAAGCCCCAAGGTTATTAAATACTTCACTGGAAGGATAAACCAGAGAGAATTGCTTAAACGCTGCTGCAGCATCCTGGTAACTCCCAATCTGGTATAGCAGAACACCAGCTCGAAATAATTCCATATGCCTCCCAATTGCAGATAATTGCGTTCGTAAGAATTCCACCCGCTTTTTAATAGAGGGACGCCGATTCTTTGAAGATGATACATCAAGATGAGCCTGTTTTGCCCAGTAATAGAAAAAATTATCCTTTTCACGATTCAAAATTTTAATATTATAACCAGCCATAGAAGCATATAGGCATCCATTTTTATCGGCAAGGAATTCTTTATCTCCTGATGAACCTGATAAACCGAGATTTTCCGCAGAAAATTTAAAATGCCGCTTAAAATCTCTTTGGGTTTTTTGATCTCCATATGTTTCGATAAGCCGATATACCTCATATAATCCATAATCTTTATTGGCGAGATGTGCGAGCTCATGGCCGAGAATAAAAGCGAGACGCGAATCGCCATAATCACGAGGCACTCCTTCATAACATATCCGAAGTGTTTCAGGATTGATAATAATTCCCCCATCGGGTAAGGCCATTGCATAATTTCCTTGAGTTGTATTTACTATATATAACATGGGAATGGCACCTTCGGGTTTATCAGCAACTTCTTTCAATCGCTCAAAAACTCGATATGCCCACTTTACACGGGGATTCTTCTTACCTTCTGTCTGTGCATAATCACCATGGTAATATATCCACCAAGGTGAATAATCACTGTTTTGACTATGTATCGGTTTAATAGAAAATACAATAATCAGAAGTGCTAAAAAAACAAATCGAGAATAATGGGGAATCTTTTTCATAAAAAAATTAAAAATAATTAGAAATGTTTCAATTGTAATACGACGAATTTTACATAAAATAAAATATAACATCCATCTCTCCTTCATGGATTAATAATAAGCAATATAAACCTGTTTAATACCTATTAAAATTTCCTTTACCTGGGTGACAGGTTCATTTGAATTCAATTTTTTCAGATCTTTGAGAACACCTTGGGGAATCTTTCCCTTGTAATTTTGATCGAATATGGTTATATAATGGGTGATACCATCTTTAAAGTTGCGGCTTCCATTGACAATATCCAGAATACTCCGTTCAAGTATCTCACCAAATTTGAAGAGATCCTTTTCAGGACGTTTCTCCATAAAATATTCTATATTCCGAAGATACGTTTTATAACTATGGGCTTCCAAATCATCAACACTTCTCACTATAGTTGCTTGCTCTCCTCCAAGGACAAGCAATTCTTTATTTAATAAATCCACCAACATCTTACGTAATTCTTTTTTATCTGATATATTGATCAGAACAGAAATATCCTGGACAAATATTCCTGCGCGTACAGATGAATAGTAAGGGTTATCTGATCCTGAAAAAGTACATATTCCCCTATTAAACAATTCATCGGAAACACGTTCTATATATAGAACCCGGTCATTCTCAGAAGAGGTAGGGGAAAAAAGCTTGATAAGTAGAGGAATTCCAATTAGAAGAATTAATAGCATAACACCTGCGAATCGATATCTTTTTTGAGACATAAAACCTTGCACCGATTTCCAAAATTGTAAAAAAGGCGACTCTCCAAATACGGGAGATTTTACTTCCACCGGATTTCTTTTCTCTTCTTCGAGGAATTTAAGCGTTTGACTATAAATAGAAAGACAGGAATCACATTGAGACATATGTTTGAGGTATTCCTCCCTCTCTAATTTTTCGAGATTGCCATCTATCAATCTTCCAATCTCCTCATCACTTAAGTGTATTATTTTCGCCATTTATTCCTCCATCTTTTAAATATGTTGCCATTTTTTTTGAAATACTCATCTCAATCTCTCTTGTGTATTGATCTGCTTTATATCGACTCACGCCAAGGGTACGTGCAATTTCACTTACATTTAAATCCTGCTCATACTTAAGACGGATAACAAGCTTTTCTTTAAAATCCAATGATTCCAAAATTAAAGGTAAATAGATTCCGGCACGTTTTTTAATAGTCTCATCTTGTTTCTCAAGAAGGCGTTCAAGAGGACCTGGCTGGGCTTTCTCCAGAAAATCCGAATATTCGGGTTCATATTTGGTAATATGTTTAATAATTTTATATTTTTCCCGCCAATAATCCATCAATAACCGTGTTACAACTAAACTAAAATAAGTTTTGAATTTACACTTTTCTTCAAACTTACGAAGTCGACCAAGTTCGTCTCTCTCGATACGTTCCGAAATAAAATCGACTATTTCCAATAATCTGACATCATTTGTGTTGGAGATATTCAATTCTCTCATCAAGCGATACATGATACATTTTTTCTCGAGTACAAAATAAGCATTGCGTATTAAAAAATCCTTTACCAATTGATTGAGGTAATCCTCCTCCTTTTGTTCAGTGGGAAGAATTCGTATCGCCTTATACTCGCCCTCTTTCAACCAGTGTAAAAAACTTTTATAAACAGATTTTAAATTTAAGGGGTCATAAATGGATATTTTTCGAGCGAGTATCTTTCTGATAAAAGATAAACGTTTAAAATCCGTTAATAAAATTCGAAAACCGCTTATGTTGTTTTTTAAATGCGCCGCTCCGTCTATCGTCATGCTCATTTGCTTCCCTCGCATCGATGATATATTATACCTTTTTTAACCGGATTAATCCAGGTTCACCGATTTTATTATACTAGTAGACGTTTTTTTTTCGATTTTTAAAAAATTTTTAAAAAAAATTTTTTAATTTGGGAAGGCTTGGTGAATTATAAATCAAGGAAAGAAAATTTTAACTTTTGGTTCGCTCGATTACCCACTTATTGATCATGTCAATAACAATCTCTTTGCGTACGGGTTTTGAAACATAATCATCCATGCCCACTTCAAAACATTTCTCACAATCACCTTTCATATTAGCTGCAGTCATTGCAACAATCGGAATGCGGCTGAATCCTCTCCGTCTAAGTTCACGTGTTGCTTCCCATCCATCCATCTCCGGCATTTGGACATCCATAAATATCAAATCATATTTTCCTGAATTTTGAGAAAATCGCTCCACACATTCCCTGCCATTATCGGCAACATCTACCTGGTAACCTGCTTTATTTAACATTCGAATAATGAGTTTCTGGTTTACAAGGTTATCCTCAGCAAGAAGTATGACAGGGTTGCTCTGGGCTGTTTGAGAACTTTGCTTTTCATCCGGAAGTGGAACTGAAGGAGGTAAATTATTTTCAAGGAATGCTATAGTTTCAAGGTTTTTATCCTTCTTTTCAGCTGAAAGAAGCTTATCTACAAGTTTTAGTAATTTATAACCATGAATGGGTTTGGTAATAGAATTTGTAAATCCCATTTCCCGAAAAGTCCGGCAATGGTAAGCGGTTGAACCACATAATGCCAGCAAGGGAAATGACAAACCGGGAGATACAGATTTCCGGATTTGGGACGCCAATCGATATCCGTCGACATGAGGCATAAAAATATCAATAATACCGAGATCGAAGGGACGACCTTCAGAAACCTTCATTTTTACTAACCGAAGGGCTTCATCGGGATCGCTCTGCAAACAGGCCTCTGCTCCATAGGGTTTAAAAAGAGCTTCAAGTATTTCCAATTGCCGTGGATTATCATCGACTATTAAAATCTGTTTCCCAGAAATTCTCAAAATAGAAGCTCTTTCGGAGTGTTCTTTTATTGAACGACGTACAAGAGCTGTAAAATAAAAAGTACTTCCTTTACCGGGTGTACTTTCCACCTTGATATCTCCCTCCATATATCGAGCAATCTGCTTACAGATGGGAAGTCCGAGACCGGTACCTCCATATTTTCGAGTAACCGAGCCGTCAGCCTGCTGAAATGCTTCAAAAATGGCATCCTGTTTCTGTTTGGGAATACCTATACCTGTATCTCGAACAGTAACACTTAAAACAAATTGGTCGGATTCTTCATCCTGTAAATCCATCGATAATTCGATCTGACCTTCCTGAGTAAATTTTACGGCATTTCCCATTAAATTCATCAATACTTGCCGAAACTTTCCAGCATCCTGAAAGATATAGGAAGGAATTTTCGGACTTATTCCACATAAAACCTCAAGGGGTTTCTCCCCTATTCGCGGTATCATTAATTCACATACATCGTAAGCGACTAAAACGGGATCAAAATCTGTGGGTTCAAGGGTCAATTTACCGGCTTCTATTTTTGAAAAATCAAGGATATCATCAATTATTGAAAGTAATGTTTCCCCGCTGTAATAAATTGTACGTATATAATCGATCTGTTCATCACTGAGATCAGTATCCATCATCATCTCGGTAAATCCGATCATACTGTTCATGGGAGTTCGGATTTCATGGCTCATTCGAGCGAGAAATTCACTTTTTGCCAAATTGGCTGAATCTGCCGCTTCACGCTCAAGCCGGGCAATTTCAGTTGCTTTTTTTAGCGTATCCAATAATAGATTTAATTCTTCATTTGCATGTTTTATCTCATCTGTACGCTTATCAACAAGTTCTTCGAGTTCGATTTCCCGCTTTCTTAAGCGACGGAGTCTTAATCGATTATATAAATAAGCAAATGATATAATGGCTGCAATACAAATGGCATAGAACCACCATGTTTGATAAAAAAAAGGTTCTAAAGTAAATTCAATGGATGCACCTTGGGTATTCCAGGTTCCATCCTTTGTTTGAGCCTGAACAACAAAACGGTACGTATCGGGGGGTAAATTTGTAAAATATGCAGTTCTTCGATTATCGACTTCCACCCAGTCTTCATTAAAATTTTCCAACCTGTACCGGTATTTTACACGATTAGAATCGATAAATGTCAATGCAGCATATTGAATCTCAACACTTCTATTTCCGGGCCCCATTTTAATAATCGAAAGAATATCCTGAGGTTTACTATCAAAGGTCACCCGTTCTATTTTTACAGGAGGTATCCGTTTATTTTCCCATAGGGTTTTAGGATCAATAACTACTACACCTCCAATACTGGGAAAAAGCAAATTTCCTTCAGGAGAAATACAACCTGGAGGTTGAGCACTGCCATTACATTCGACATTATTCATACCATCTTCAACACCATAAGAAACGGATTGAACACGGGTAATCCTTCCATCGCAAAAATCTTCAAGTTCCTTTCGTGAAACCCTAAAAATTCCCTTATTACAACTCATCCAGAAATAACCGAATGAATCTTCGAGTATCTGGAATACGACATTATCGAATAGTCCGTTTTTTTTTGTTATTGGTGAAAAATAACCATTTTTATAGCGGTGTAAACCGTTATCTCCACTTCCAATCCAAAGAGTTCCATAGTGGTCTTCATATATGCATAATAATTGGTGGGTGGTTAAACTGGTTCTACCGGGAAAATCAACAATATGACGATCGCGAATCAGATTCAAACCTCCGCCTTTGGTGCATATCCAGAGGTTTTTTTTTGAATCTTCAAGGATATAACTAACCCGGTTACTGGAAAGTCCATTTCGGGTATTATATACTGAAAAAGTTCCTTTTTCCAATCGATTCAATCCGCCGCCATCTGTTCCAATCCACAAAACATCATCACTATCCAGAAACAACGACCATATGAAATTACTGGATAACCCATTATGGGTATCATAAACTGTTATTTTGCCATCTTTTAATAAATTTATACCACCGCCATAGGTTCCAATCCATAAACCTCGGTTTCGATCTTTACAGAGGCTGAAAATTTTGTCATCGGAAAGCTGGGAGTTTTTATGGTTAAATACAGTTACTTTCCCATTTTCGAGTCGGTTAACGCCACCGCCTTCAGTTCCAAGATAAATAATACCTCCTGGTTCGGTAACTATGGGAAAAACCATATCGTTGGATAGTCCTGATTTTAAATCCAACATCATAAATTTTCGATCTTTCAAACAATTCAATCCACCACCATCAGTACCTATCCAGAGAGTTCCCTCTACATCTTCTTTTATATCGAACACGACATCACGAGTTAACCCTTGGGGGGAAGCATATTGACTTACTTCACCGTCTTTATAGCGAAAAATTCCCCTCCCTTGCGTACCAATCCATAAAACGTGGTGGTGATCTTCATATAATACATTAACATCTAATGTTTCAAATCTCTCAATTTTGCCTCCCTCTAAAGGAATCCATCTTCCATTGGCATAGTGAAATACTCCGGCAGTATCGGTGCCAATCCAGAGGTTGCCTTTACTATCTTCTATAATAGCGGAAATCTGTAAAGAAGGTAATCCGTTGGAGGTATTATAAGTTGTAAAATTACCTTTGTCATAAACGATTAAACCTGCCCCATTGGTTCCGATTCGGATTGTACCGTTACGGTCCTGGTTTAAGGCAACAATATCATATGTATTCAATTTTCCGGGAAGGGTAAGGTGCGTAATATAATTATCGCGAATAATATCAACTCCTCCTGGGCGTGTACCAATCCACATCGAACCATCCCTGTGGGATAAAAGTGCTCCGATATTGTTTCCGGATAATCTATTTTTTGTATTGAAATTTTTAAAATTGCCATTCCTATATGCAATAATACCTCCGCCATCTGTTCCTATCCAGAGAGTACCTTGATTATCCTCTTCCAATTTGGTAATGTATCCACGTAGAATCTCGGGAACCACATAAGAATCGAAAACTTCAAAATCCATCCCGTTAAAACGAACGAGACCTTCTTGAGTCCCAAGCCATAGATATCCATCACGGGTTTGGCAGATGCACATGATAGAATTCTGAGGAAGCCCATCACTAAAATCCCAATTCTCATGAATATATGAATTCAGAGGCTGATTGGAACGAAGTGCAAATAGAAAATTTCCACTTATCCCAAAAACGATTATAATTAGTATAAAAATACAATTAAGAAATAATTTTTTTAACATTTTAGTTTTTTTATTATCATAAAGTATTTCTTGTTCCAAGCACCCATTTCTGAATCATCTCAAATACTATTTCACGTTTAATGGGCTTTGCTATATAATCATTCATACCTGCTTCCAAGCATTTTTCAAGGTCACCTTTCATACTTTCAGCGGTCATTGCTATTATTGGGACACGTTCAAATCCTTTCTTTCGTATTTCACGGGTGGCCTGTCTTCCATCCATTTCGGGCATCTGGATATCCATAAAAATCAAATCGAAGCAATCTGAGTTTAATGTATAATATTGCACGGCTTCGATCCCATTATTGACGACTTCAACCTGGTATCCTGCTTTGGTTAACATATTCATGGCTAATTTCTGATTGATGAGATTATCCTCGACAAGTAAAATTCTAATGGAATGTTTGGCATCTTCTATC
Organism: Acidobacteriota bacterium; assembly: GCA_021817755.1. Lineage (GTDB taxonomy): Bacteria > Acidobacteriota > Aminicenantia > UBA2199 > UBA2199 > JAKAGC01. The sequence goes on from JAKAGC010000054.1 coordinate 9,767, forward strand.
AATGAATATTGGGTTACAACCGATTTTTCTCCAACTAATTTTTGAGGTTCTGTCTTTAACCCATGGGTCAATAAGGATTGAAGCATTCCGATTAATTTTTCTTGGGGGACTGGTTTGGGGAGAAAACCATTAAAACCGGATTCCCTATAAGACCGGAATTGTTTAAATGAAAAAGATGAAAGCGCGAGCAAAGGAACTTCCGAAAGTGGGCTGTTTTGCGCCCTGATTTGGGTAGCCAATTCATAACCGTTCATATTGGGCATATGGATATCCAGAATACAGATATCGATGGTTTTCCCATTCTTGTATTCATCAATTAAAAAACGAAATGTATCTATACCTGAGGTAAAAGTAATGATGTCCATTTTGTGAACTTTCAACTGGTGTTCAAGTATCTGAAGATGGGTAATATTATCGTCTGCTAATACTACTCGTTTTCCTACGAGTTGGGATATAGGAGTTTTGGTTTTGATGAGTTTATCGGATTTTTCTACCCACGCGGTAAAATGAAAAGTACTTCCAGTTCCGGGTTGGCTGTCAACATCAATATCACCGTCCATATGCTGTGCAATTTCCCTGCATATTGCCAATCCCAAACCGGTGCCTCCGAACCTGCGTGTAACTGTTCCATCGGCCTGTTGAAATGCATCAAAAATCAGATCTTTTTTTTCAGGGGGAATACCGATACCTGTATCACGAACACTGCAATGTAGTAATAATCGATTCCCTTCTTCTTTTTCAACATCAATCGAAAGTTCGATTTCACCTTCATGTGTAAATTTTGCTGCATTTCCCAATAAATTCATTAATACCTGGCGAAACCGTCCTGCATCCTGTCTGACCATACCAGGAACATTATCTCCGACACGACAGAGCACTTCAATGGGTTTATTGGAAATACGAGGGACAATCAATTCGCAAACATCAAAAGCCATTATTTCAGGATCAAAATCAATAGCTTCAAAAGATAATTTGCCGGCTTCAATTTTCGAAAAATCAAGAATATCATCAATCAATAATATTAACGCTTCTCCGCTATTCCCAATTGCTCGAGCATATTCGAGTTGCTCATCTTTTAAATCGGTTTCCATGAGCATCTGAGAGAATCCGATAACACTGTTCATTGGAGTACGAATTTCATGGCTCATCCGGGCAAGAAATTCACTTTTGGCCTGATTGGCTTCGGTTGCAATTTCCCTTTCTCTGCGTGCGATTTCGGTAGCTTCACGTAACTCTTTTAAAAGATTCTCCAATTCCTGGTTAGCTGATTTTAACTGGTCCGTACGCTGATTAACAAGGATTTCCAGTTCCATTTTTCGATTTCTTAATTGCTGCACACGCCATCGATAACCGCCAAACACAATGAAAACAACAGAGATAATGCTTATTAAAAAAAACCACCAGGTCTCATAAAAAAAAGGCTCGATAGAAAAATCAAAAGAAGCGCCTTTTTCGTTCCAAACACCTGCGTTACTGCATGCTTTAACAGTAAACCGGTAATCTCCGGGAGCGAGGTTCATATAATAAGCTGCTCTTGAATTCCCGGCGTCTACCCAATCTTTATCCTGGTTTTCCAATTTATATCGAAACTTTAAACGATCGGGATCAGCAAAATTCAAACCGGTAAAATGAAATTGAAATGTTTTACTACCGGGAGCTAATTTTAAATAGCGTACGCGATTCATTTCCTTAAAATCGACAATGACTTTCTCAATTACTACCGGAGGAGGTTGATTATTTACTTTCACTTTATGTGGATCGATAATTACAATTCCTTCAAGAGTGGGAAACCATAATTGATCATTTTTCAGTTTAATTCCAGCAGGCTGACACCCTCCATTGCATTCAAGTGTTTTCATACCTTCGGATTTTCCAAAATTGGTACTGGTTACGAATGAGATTTTCCCTGCAACAAAATCTCGAAGCTCCTTACTGGAAACACGGAAGATTCCTTTATTACAACTCATCCAGGAATACCCCAAATTATCTTCCAACATACGGTATACAAGATTATTATATAAACCGTCATTGACGGATATGTTTTTAAATATACCTTTATTATAACAAATAATCCCATTACCTGTACCCATCCAGAGGACACCATCCGAATCTTCAGAGATACTCATCACAAGATTACTATTAAAGCCTTTTTCTTTATTGAAAACAAATACATGATTATCTTTAATAAGGTATTTGCTTCTTCTGGTTCCATTCCTCATATTAGTGAAGCCTTAGATGTTGAGGAACGAAAAAAGTTAATCGAAGGTGCAACTGGAGTTAGGATTAAGAATCATTC
>JAKAGC010000735.1 GCA_021817755.1 Acidobacteriota bacterium
AAAAGTCCCCTGGATATGAATAACAAAATAAGAAAAAAGTCTTGACACAAGAAACCAAATATGATATTCTCTTGCTTTAAGAATAAGATGGTCCCTTAGCTCAATTGGCAGAGCAATTGACTCTTAATCAATAGGTTGTAGGTTCGATTCCTACAGGGATCATTTTTTATTTTAATAGCTCTCCTCTGAATTCAAAAACAATCCAAACCAATCCATTCCGATACATTACAATTGGCTCCATATTTCTATCTAAAAAACAAACTCAAATTTGACAGGAAGCGAATTTTGAAGTATGATAAACAGGAAATATGACTTAGGAGCTTACCTGTATGAACGATTGGAAAACTCTTGAAAATAATTTAATAATTAGGTTGATTAAAATTGCATTATTGGAAGACCGCGTTAACGAAGATATCACAACCAACTCTCTGCTGGATTTTGACAAAGAAGTATTTGCCATAGTATCTGCTAAAGAAGATGGTATAATCTCGGGAATCGATGTATTTTCGAAGGTGTTTCAAACTTTAGATAAAGATATTGATATCAAGGTTTTTTTCCCGGATGGATCGAAAGTGAAAAAAGGAGATGAAGTTCTTTCGATTAGAGGAAAGGAAAGTTCCATACTTAAAGGTGAACGAACAGCATTGAATTTTCTTCAACGATTAAGCGGTATTGCCTCACTTACCGGGAAATTTGCCGATAAATTAAAACCCTATGGGGTAACACTTCTGGATACCAGGAAAACTACTCCAGGAATGCGCTACCTTGAAAAGAAAGCGGTTAAAGATGGAGGGGGAACGAATCACCGTATGAACCTGGAAGATATGGCAATGATTAAAGATAACCATATTGCCATGGCAGGTAGTATTACAAACGCTGTAACAAAAATCCGTGCACAGTTCGGTGATAAGAAAATAGAAGTTGAAGTAAAGAACCTCATAGAATTAGACGAAGCGCTTTCTTTGAATATCGATATGATTATGTTGGATAATTTTCCACTTGATTTACTAAAGGAAGTTGTGAACCGAAAAAAACCGGGGGATCAGGTTAAATTCGAGATTTCGGGGAATGTAACACTTGAAAATATCGATGAAAAAATGAAAGGTGGGCTTAAAGATTGTATTGATTTTATTTCTGTAGGAGCGCTTACTCATTCTTTCAAGTCACTGGATTTGAGTTTAAATATCCTGGATAAGGAAATTGAAAGAGATTTGAGACGCTAATAACGGAGGCGATTTGTGAAAAGCGATGAATATATAGAAACAGATGTTCTGATAATCGGTGGAGGAATTGCAGGGTCATCTGCAGCGTTGGTCCTGGCTGAAAATGGTATTGAAACGATTATGATTAGCAAAGGACATGATACGTCAACTTCCAATACTTACTATGCCCAGGGAGGTATTGCGGCCCAGTCCGATGAAGAAGCTCCGGAACAGTTTATTGATGATATAATGAAGAGTGGGGGTGGGATTAATTATAGAAATGCTGTAGAACAGGTGGTTCGAAATTCCCATAAACTGGTAAAGTCGATTCTCCTTGATAAATTAAAGGTTCCTTTTTCAAAGAGTAATGGTCACTTCGATCTGGCTAAAGAAGGTGCTCACTCGCTACGACGAGTAATGAATGTAAAGGACCTCACAGGTAGAAAAATCCAGGAACACTTTTTTAGCTATCTAAAAACCTTAGAAAAATTAACGATAATGTTCGAACATACTGCTATCGATATTCTGACATACCCTCATCATTCGATGAATTATGAGAGACTCTATGAGGAACCGAAAGCAATCGGAGCTTATGTTCTAAACCAGGCATCAGAAAAAGTAATTCGTATTTTTGCAAAGAAAGTAATCCTATCAAGTGGGGGATTAAGCAGTATATTTTTGCATTCGACAAACCCTAAAGATGTAATTGGAAATGGCATCGCAATGGCATACCGAGCAGGAACTCGTTTAGCTAATCTGGAATATGTGCAGTTCCACCCAACTTCTCTTTATCACCGGGAAGCGGATAGCTTCCTTGTTTCGGAAGCAGTCCGGGGTGAAGGGGCGAAATTAATGAATATCAAAGGGGAATATTTTATGAAAAATTATTCTCCTCAAGGGGATTTGGCTCCAAGAGATGAGGTATCCAGGGCTATTTATGAGGAAATGATAAAATATGGAGATAATTACGTATTACTGGATTTAGCTTCCTTTGCAAAAATTAATATTAAAGAACGCTTTCCTACAATTTATGAAAAATGCTTGAGATACGGTATAGATATAGAAAAAGACCCAATACCTGTTGTTCCGGCAGCCCATTATAGTTGTGGGGGTGTGTTATCGGATATGTGTGGTCGTACAAGTTTAAAAAATCTCTATGCAGTGGGGGAAGTCGCTTGTACTGGTGTTCATGGTGCAAACCGGTTGGCTTCGGTTTCACTACTAGAAGGATTAGTGTGGGGGGTAAAAGCGGCAGAGAATATTATCGAGACAATAAAAGAGAATTCGGATCCGTATACGATCGCAGAAGTTCCGAAATGGAAATATCCTTACCCGCAAGCAAAACTTGATCCCGCTCTTGTCTGGCAAGACATGGCGACGATTCGTTATACGATGTGGAATTACAGTGGAATCATACGAACAAACAAAAGATTGGAACGTGCCCGCTCCGATCTGGAATACTTGAAACATCGTATCATTCAATTCTATCAGCGAACTGAAATGAGCAATAGTATCATCGATCTGAGAGACAGTGTGCAAACGGCTCAACTGGTTGTGGATGCGGCGCTGAGAAATAAACAATCACGAGGCGCTCATTTTATTACTCAAGATACGGATTAGAATGGATGTTTTTATAATTATTGAGCAAAACCCCTTTTAAAAAAGGGGTTCTGCACTCCCTA
>JAKAGC010000736.1 GCA_021817755.1 Acidobacteriota bacterium
ATTTAAACCCTTATCGGTTCCGACCCAGATATTCCCCTTATGATCTTCACAGATTGCACCGATAACATTATAAGTTAAACCTTCTTTCACAGAAAAATACTTCCACTGGTTATTTTTTAAATAATTCAACCCATTATTTGTTCCTACCCAGAGAATGCCTCTACTGTCTTCAATCACAGGGAATATAACATCATCGGATAAACCTTCTTTAGTACCTATGGATACTACATTCCCATCCTTAATGCGATTTAGTCCACCGTAAACGGTTCCAATCCATAATGAACCTTCTAAATCTTCATAAATAGAAAGGATGGAATTATCCGATAAACCATCTTCCTTCGTCATGATAGAAAGTTGATTATTGCAGTAACGTATTATTCCTCCGGTGATTGTTCCTATCCAAAAGTTTTGGCTTCTATCTTCAAAAAGTGAATAAACCCGGCATACTTCCTGCCCTTCTCTGGGGTAGATTTTAATAAAACGCTCCTTTTCTTTTCGGAACAAATTGGTATCTGTCGATATCCAAATATTTTGTTTACGGTCTTCCCATAAACGGTTAAAGGTATTGTCCAGTAAATCCGGTGAGTTAGAATAATCCCTGAATTTTCCATTTTTATAATAAACCAATTGTTTGGGAGAACAAATCCATAGATTGTCTTGATGATCAAGTAAGAGAAAACGGACAGTATTAGACTTTAAACCGTTTTGATCAGTAAATGAATTAAATTTTTTCCCATCGAACCGAACAAGTCCACCTCCATCTGTACCTAACCAAATGTTTTTTTGATGATCTTCAACCATTGTATATATGAAATTATTTGGTAAACCTTCCTTTTCTCCATAATGAAGAAAATAATTTGTACTGGGATTGTAGACGGTGACTCCGCCACCGAGGGTACCTATCCATAAATTTTTTTTACTGTCTTCCATTAAGCAGAAAATAGAACTACTATTTAGAGCAGGTGTATTGTTTTTGTCGAAATGAGTAAAACGAACTCCGTCAAAACGGGATAGTCCTTCTTCGGTTCCTAACCATAGAAATCCATCGGAAGTTTGTAGAATAACACGAACGGAATTTTGAGGTAAACCAGTTTCATCATTCCACTGTGTCACTATATATTGAGAAACTTTTTTCCCAGGATCAAGGCAATATACTGTCGAATGTATGATGAAAAAACTAAGTACAAACAAGTATACAACATTTAAAACTATGCTGACTTTTTTTATTGCTCTCATTAGTAGAACTCCGCGTTGTTCAACTCAATTATTATTTATAATGAAAAATACTTTTTTATCCTAATGAATATACTTTCCGACTCTGTTTTTATCATACTTGATTTTGTTAGGTCTTCCTGCCGTGAAAATTCCATTAATTCCGCTCTCCTCTGAGCAATAACTTCCGACAGCATCCAGGCCATTTTTTCATTCATTCGAACTGTTTCCCTGAATTTATTTGAAGAAATACGAAGAATTTTGCTTTCTTTTCCAACTTTTACCTTTGCTACTGTTTTTTCCCCGGTGAATAAAGACATTTCACCAACGTAATCTCCAGCTTTTAAACGGACCAATGTTTTGTTTTCTTTTATTACTTCTGCTTCTCCTTCGAGAATGTGGAAAAAGTATTTTCCTACTTCTCCTTCATCGATTAATACTTCTCCCTTTCCATATAATTTAAGCTCAATACCTTCAGCCAGATTTTTCAACTGTTCCCGGTTGATTGTACAAAATAACTCATTTTGTTGCAATAAATCAACCAGGTATTCTGTTTGACTTTCAGATGATTTTTCAGATGGTTTGAGTAATTGCTCATCTTTCGATTCCTTTATGTATATATCTCGAATTGGAAACGGAATCTGAATATTTTCTCGTTTAAAAGAATACCATATTTTGCGTCTTACTTCGCTTTTTATAGGATCCTTTATAGCATAATCAGTAAGCCAGAATTTTAATTCATACACAATTGCAAAATCAGCAAATTCATTAATCATTACGGATGGATCCGGGGATTTCAAAATGGCGGGTACTGATCGCATAATAGACTGTAAGCAAGCTATCACTGAATCGGGGGAATTGGAATAACTTACTCCCACTCGAAGTCGAACAGCAAAAGGTTCCGCTGCATCTCCAAATCTCTGGGCCTCTTGTTTCGAAGCGATCCGGTTGGGAATGACTACAAGAGTATTATTTAAAGTACGTATTTTAATAGAACGCCAGCGAAATTGTTCAATTTGTCCTTCTATGTTATTTCCAACCTGTATCCAGTCCCCTAGACGAAAGGATTCCTCCATATTTAATGCAATGCCGGAAAATAGATCTCCTAGTATATCCTGTAATGCAAGACCTGCTACAACTGTTAATACTGCTGATGAAGCGGCAACAACTGTTAATTCGATGTGGAAGTAATATTTGGCGATCAATAATATACCGATAATATATAGGATAATTACCAACATATCTTTAATTTTAATTAAACGTGAATACCTAATATCTTTGCGCTTTCCCAGGATAAAATCAAAAATAAAAAAAGTAATAATTTTAATTGAAAGCACCATTACAAAAAAGAAAAATAGTAACTCAATTATTAATATAATAGTTGATGATTGTGCACCTAATTTTGTAGAATGACTGGTTGCAAAAAAACGTGCCAAACTTAATAAAAATAGAATAAATAGATGAGGAAGAACATTCTTCATCTGGGAAAAGAATATTTTTTTTCTAATGAGAATAAAAAGTAGAATAATTACAAGAAGAAATGCGGCAGGTATTAAAAATGACCATGTTGTAGTAGTAAGCATCGTATTATTCTACTCTATTTTGGGGGGAAGTACAATATTTTCAATTAAATTTAAACTTTTTCCATGATTATTTCAAAAATGA
>JAKAGC010000055.1 GCA_021817755.1 Acidobacteriota bacterium
TGTGCGTCCGTATCGTTCCATTGAACCAGGATACGTTCCGATTCTTCTTTTGTCAATATATTGAGTTGCGAAACCTGTTTTTTTACATCTGCAACAATATCTTCCAGCAATATCAGAAAATGATCCACCATACGCGCAATCGTTTGCGGATCGAATAAATCAAGATTATATTCGAACGTTCCTTTATACGTATTCTCCTCTTCCCACATCGTAAGAGACAAATCGACTTGTGCAAATCCCGTATCGATCTGGATTGGAGTAATCGTCAATCCGGAAATATGAGCAGGTGGCATCGGCGCATTCTGTAATGAAAACATCACCTGAAATATCGGAGTTATACTCAAATTTCGTTGCGGATTCAGTTCTTCCACCAGTTTCTCAAAAGGCATATCCTGGTTTTGATAAGCTTCGAGTGCAGTTGTGCGAACCTGTTTTAACAAAGATTCTACAGTAGCATCATCTTCAATTTTTGTACGAAGAACCAGCGTATTTACAAATAAACCGATCAGATTTTCCAGTTCCACCCGGTGACGACCCGCAATCGGAGTACCCAAACATATATCATTCTGTCCCGAATACCGTTGTAATAAAATATTATAGGCTCCGACCAACAGCATAAATACAGTTACATCGATCTCCCTCGCCACATTCTTGATTCCCTGGAATAATTCCTGAGGCAATTTGAAAGGTTGAATCGATCCCTTACCACTTGGAATATTCGGTCTCGGATGATCTGTCGCAAGTTCAAGAACAGGTGGAGCACCCGTTAATTTATTTTTCCAGTAATTTAACTGCGATTCGAACAATTTTCCTTGCATCCATTCATGCAGCCAGTAAACATAATCCGAATAGCGGATCGGAAGTTCAGGTAGCCCTGACGGCTTACCTTCGCTAAAGGCATGATAGAGGTCCATCAATTCACGAAGCATTATGCCTTTTGACCATCCATCCAGGATAATATGATGAATATTCACAACCAATGCATAATCCTCGTGAGCAATCTTTAATAACCGTGCTTTGATAAGCGGTTCTTTTGCTATATCAAACGCCTCAGCCGAAAAACGGTTGACAAATTCCCGGATATAATCCTGAATATCCCTTTCACCCGATATCTGCAATTCTTCAATTTCAATCTTTAGATTGACATTTTCTAGCGGAGATTGAACCGGTTGACCATTTTCAGATGGGAAATTCATTCTGAAAACATCATGACGTTTTATAATTTCATTAAAGGTTTTTTCAAGTGTCGAAATATCCAGGGGACCTATTATACGTAATGCCGTAGGATCATTATATGCACCGCTCTCTTTATCGAATTGTTGTAGAAACCAGATTCGCCTCTGGGCAAAAGATACAGGATGTGGGCCCTTCTCCTCCCGTCGTGAGAGAACCGGACCTTTGGGAACATGGATACCTTTTTTCTTTAATAATTCTTCAAATAATTTTTGCTTATTCACCTTCGATTACCTCGATTGGAGTATGGAATTCATTCTATAAGGTTAAAGGAGATTTCCGTATCGCTCATAATACTTTGAAAACCGTTTATCCAGGTCTGCTTGTGTCAGTCCGAAAGTTTCCAATGAATATTTATGAGCACCATGTTTATGCTGAGGATTTTCTTCAAGCCATTTTTTTATACCCGTTTCGATACTATCATCCCAGGTATAACCGAATTTATTATATATTTCCCGGATAACTTCCACAGGTCCCTTTACGAATTTCTTATAACTAATACTCACTATATGTGAAGGCCGCGTCTGCTCTATTTCCATCGTTTTTTCCAGCGATTGTCTGAAATATTCCATGTACAGATCGATAAAACGGTCAGGACCATTTGAAATATCGTGAAAAACTGAAAGTAAACTTAAACCCGAACCAATTGAATTGCACGGATCACGATGCATCCATATAATATTAGAATCCGGGAAAACCGTCGATATCGCATCCGTATTAAACAAATGAGCAGGACACTTTAATAACAGATGTTTTCCACCTTTACGATGCATTAAAAGTTGTAATAATTTTTTATAATAGGCATATCCCGCCGTCATATCCTGTTTTAAAAACCATTCCAGGTAACCAGGCAAGTACCATTCATTCGCCCATGCAATCGAATAAAATGTATTTTTTATCAAATTAAAACACTCTTCCGGCCCTGTTGCCCGCGTTTCATGACGCGAGATAAATTCCGGGCGAATAGAATACAATGCTTTTAAACCCTGTTCAACCAGATTAATCGTATAAGCTTCAAAATTTGGAATATCATCACGCATAAAAGGATAAACCAATTCATAATACAACAAATACCGCCAGGAAGGGTCCTGGGAAATTAAATTATGAATTAGCGTTGTACCCGTTCGAGGTAAACCCGTAATAAATAACGGTCTCTCGATAGGCGTATTTAATATTGCCCCATTCTTTTTAAAATTATCCTGGATATATAACCGCTTACTCAAAATATCGATAATCGTGTATCCGAAAGAATAGCGTTTTTCCTTATCCGTTGGATAAAATTCATCGAAATAGTGAAGTAATTTTTCTAAAGGCTCCTTAAAATCAACTTCTCCCCAATCCGATAGATTGGTTTTCTTGCTCGCCATTTCCATAAAATAATCGATGTTTAAATCCTGGTTACCCTTACCTTTTTGACTTCCATTCATTTTTTCATCCATTTTCATACCTCATTCATATTAAAGGGATTGTACTTCCCTGTAGGTTTTAGCGATCTCTTCCACCGTATCCCGGTCACCCCAGGTTTGAACGATATAATCCACAATTTCCCGTATTGTAGGTCTATCGAATAACGTTGGAAGAGGGATATCGATCCTGAAAATTTCACGAAGCCGTGAAATCAAACGTGTGGCAATCAACGAATGTCCTCCGAGTTCAAAAAAGTTATCATGCACGCCGACCATATCGATTCCCAATAATTCTTGCCATATTTCCGTGAGAATTTTTTCCGATTCATTGGCCGGCGCTTCATATATACTCTGAAGCTGAGGTCTCTGATGTATCGAGACCTGCCGAGGAGCTTCTTCATCTTTTTGTTCAGGTGAACTCAACACCCACTGTTTTAAACGTAAATGCAAGTCACCACTTGAAATAACAATCTGCGGCAGTTTTTTAAAATTCAACACCCGCTTAAAGGTTTCAATACCTTCTTCCCGTGAAATATTTAAGGCTGAAACAGTTGTACCCACTCCAGCTTTCATATGCGATTCATCCTGCGCCCAATCTGCCCAATTGATACTCAACCATGGTCTTCGGTTTACCAATGCCTGCTGGTGAGCAAAATGATCCATAAAACTATTGGCCGAGCTGTATGCAAAAAGACTCAATCCACCCAGGATCGGTGATAAGGAGGATGTAAGTATACAAAAATCCAGTTCTTTATCCCCAAATAATTCTTCCAGGATCATCGTACCCTGTATCTTCGGATTAAAATGACCTGCACACCCTTTTTTATCAAGCTGATCGATAAGAGCAAAGGAACCCTCATCCATCACACCCGCTGCGTGAAGAATACCGTTAATCTTTCCGAATTGCTCTTCTGCAAGTGCTACCGCGCGAGTCATCTCTTCTTTATTCGATGCATCCGCTTTAAGGACCAGGATTTTTGCCCCATCTTCTTCCATTTGGCGAATTAGTGCCGACTTACGTTCATCTTTTATCACACCATCCATTCCTGAACGGCTAATCAAAATGATTCGAGCTTTAAGTGTTTGTGCCAGGTAACCCGCGATGGAAAGACCGATTTTTCCCAGACCGCCCGTAATCAAATATACCCCATTTTCACGAAGAATTGGAGGAACACCCTCTCCTGTCGGAACACGTGAGGATGGAAGAGATTCATAGTATTTAACCCACCGGTTGCCTCCACGATAGGCAATAACAGGATCAGAGGAAGGTGAATTAAACTCTGCAATTAAGGAATCCACAACATCCACCGTATGTTCATCGAAATAATCTTTATCCAGCCGGTGTTCATACGGATATGTATAGACCCCGATATCCATACTCCGGCAACTAATATTCGAATATTCTTGAGATATAACGAAAAGAGGTCCAAGAATTGCCGCTTTTCCCGCGTTGCAAATATCACTGCTCTCTATCCGGTGCATGTAATTGGAGATAACCCAGAAATCCGTATGGTCGAACATCGATCGGCTGCTCATTGCTTTCACAAGATAGAGCATACTATACACTCCCCTATCCAGGAAATCTTCCATTGCAGGTGTACTGCTTAATAGCCATAAATGAACAACCGTATCGAAGCTTTTATCATTCTCTCCCATATCATCCAGTAACGCAATATAATCATCATATTCCCCCGGTCGTATCGTATATGCAGCTTCGACTCCACGAACAGGTTTTAGAAAACTGCTCCCTGCTTTTACAACTGTGATATTTTCCGCACTTCCCTTCAATTTTAACTGGCTGATTAACCGGTTACCCACCGGAGAATCATCGATAAATACAAGCCAATTTTTATCTACCGTTGTTCCTCCATCCGAACCACCCGACAGCGGTTGAACCGATTGTTTCCAGGATGGAAGATAAAACCATTGATCTATTTTTTCTTTTTTCGCTATCCGTACCGGGCCAATCTGTCCTGAAGATTCCATGCCCCCTTCTGCCTGTTTTGCCACTTTCGAAGCTTCCAACCAGTATTTCTTTTTCTCAAACGGATAGACAGGTAATGAAATCCGCTTATATTCACCCCTGTTATAAAATTTATTCCAATTGATTTCCATACCCGCTGCCCACATTTTCCCCATTGCCCGGAATAAAAATGCGTCATCAGGTATTTTTTCGCTCTCTTTTGGAAGCGATGCCATAATAAAACGGTCTGCAACCGGAGAATCTCCCGAATCCAGGTTCTTCTTTTGTTGAGCCGTAAATCCGCTTAAACTATTACCCGGACCCACTTCAATGAAGAAATGAGAAGCCGTTTTCAATAAGCGGTTGATTCCTTCCGAAAAACGAATCGGACTAACCGTATGAGTCACCCAGTATTCACCCGTCGCTACTTTCTTATTTTCAGGAGTAATCCAATCTCCTGTCACATTCGACATATAAGGAATCGTCGGCGGATTAAGTTTGATATTATCAAAAATTGCACTAAGCTGTGGGCGAACCAATTCCATCATCTTCGAATGAAATGCCTGGAATGTTTTCAACCGTCGGTAAATCGCCTTCTGCTCTTTCAAACGGTTTTCCAATGTATCGATTCCAGCCAATGTACCCGATACCACACATAAATCCGGTGTATTAACCGCAGCGATCGATACTCCATCCACAAGTAGAGGTTTCACATCATTTTCAGGCAATGATATCGCTATCATTCCCCCTTGTTCCACCCCATGAATCGATTGCGCTCTTTTTGCCACAGCAGTTAACGCATCTTCAAGAGAAAACACACCCGATAAACAGGCTGCCGTATATTCCCCTACGCTGTACCCGATCATCGCATACGGTTTAATTCCCCAATCCATCAATAGCATAGCCAGCGAGTATTCCACTACAAATACCGACGTATGAGCGTAAATCGTTTGAGAAAGAGTTTTCTCCTCTTCGCTCAAATTATCACCATTTACTCCCCCAGTATTCACAAGCTTTCTAAAATCTACTGTTTGAGTTCCACCCGCTCCATCCGTATTTCCTTTTAGACGGTCTTTTTCCAACCCTTCCACAAATAATATTTCACGCAGATCACGGCCTAAAAGCGGTTTCAATAATTCGCAGCAATTGTCCACATGCTTTCGGAATACAGGTTCTGTGCGGTAGAGACCCACAGCCATATTCACATAATGTTCTCCGATTCCCGGGAACATAAATACCGCTGATTTCTCACCCGATTGCCGCGTATGCATAATCATACGGCGCGGGTTGAATGTTTCCAGGGCTTCCCGTGCATCTTCCGCTCCATTGCAAACAAAGGCAAGGCGCCGGTCGAATGCTTTCCGTCCCAGACTCAATGTATTCGCAACATCCCCCATATCTACTGAGGGATTGCGTTTTAAAAATTCTACAAATCTGTTTTTCGTATTTTCAAGAGCAGAATCCGTTCGCGCTGAAAGTAATAACAAATGATTCTGCTGTTTCGATGTATTAGAAATATTCTTTTCGATACCCGGAGCTTCTTCCAGGATTATATGCGCATTCGTTCCACCGATTCCAAACGAACTAACTCCAGCACGGCGAGGCGTTTCACCCCTTTCCCAATCTTTTGCCGTTAGATTCACATAAAATGGAGTATTCGGAAAATCGATCATCGGATTCGGTTCTGTTACATTAATTGAAGCCGGTAACTTTTTGTTTTTCAAGCATAATACCGCTTTTATAAATCCTGTAATTCCTGCCGCAATATCCAGGTGTCCCACATTCGCTTTTAATGAACCCAGCGCACAATAACCATTTTTTACTTTTTCTTTTCCATGAGTGCTCCGGTGTGCACGCGTTAGTGCAGAAATTTCCACCGGATCTCCCAGTACCGTTCCCGTTCCATGAGTTTCCACGAAACCGATTGTATCCGAAGTAATTCCCGCTTCTTTGATTGCTTTTGCTATAACTTGTGATTGCCCCGTTTCTCCCGGACTCGTGTATCCCACTTTAAAAGAACCATCATTATTGATAGCCGATCCCTTTACTATTCCATAAATCGAATCCCTATCACGTAACGCTTTCGATAATCTTTTTAATAAAACAACCCCTATTCCATTTCCGAAAACCGTACCCTGTGCATCTTTGTCAAATGCCCGGCAGTGACCGTCAGGAGAGAGGTAACCCCCTTCATTGTAATAATACCCTGTTTTTTCAGGAACATGGACCGCTACACCCCCAACCAGTGCCATATCGCAGTCACCAGTCAGAATTCCCTGACGTGCAAGGTGAACTGCAACAAGTGAAGTCGAACAAGCACACTGTACAGTAAGCGCAGGGCCTCTTAAATTCAATTTATAGGCAACTCGGGTCGAAAGGAAATCTTTATCATTTCCAATCATCGTCTGAAATTCACCAAGAGTAGCCACTACTTGCTGATTGGACATCACGTTATTCAGCAGGTAGGTATTCAAACCCACTCCCGCATAGACGCCCACATTGCCCCCATATGTTTCACCTATTGCACCATATCCCGCATCTTCCAATGCCATCCATGAATGCTCCAGGAACAATCGCTGCTGAGGTTCGATGATTTCCGCTTCCCTCGGGTTAAATCCAAAGAAATCCGCATCGAATAACTCGATATCACCAATAATACCTCCAGCATTTACTACTTTACTACGTCCTTTTACAAAACCTTCTACTTCCGAACTTTCTATCTCCCCATCATCAAAGAAAGATATCGATTCCACCCCATTGATAATATTATTCCAGAATTCTTCCACAGAAGCCGCACCCGGAATTTTTAAAGAAATACCGATAACTGCAATATCACGGTCTTCATCCCGTGTAATAACTCCTTTTTCCCCTTCCCTTTCTTCACCCTTTTCCACTCCCGCTTCCTTTGTTTCAATATGAAGCAGTTCCTGGATAAATCCAGCCTGGTGTGTAATCGTGGGATAATTAAATAATTCGATAATCGATATTTCACGATCAGGATTAAATGCTTTTTCCAGTTTACTTTTTAATTTAATCAATAATAATGAATGTCCCCCAAGATCAAAGAAATTATCATTCATTCCGATCTGAGGTTTTTCAAGAAGTTGGACCCAGATTTCCTGTATTTTAGTTTCATAAGTATTGCGAGGCGGTTGATAATCCACTCCAGTCGAAACCCCTGTTTCCACTTCCATCTTGACCAGTACTTTACGGTCGATTTTCCCATTCGGAGTATAAGGAAGTTTTTCCAATTGGATAAAATGTGCCGGGACCATATAATCCGGTAAGATATCCAGTAAATATCTCCGTATTTGCGGACTTGTAATCTCTTTCGAAGACACAAAGAAACAGAATAAGTTTTTATCCCCTTCTTTGTCTTCTTTTACAACCACTGCCGCTTCTTTCATATCCTGATACCCAATGATCCGGTTCTCGATTTCCCGCAATTCCACACGGTTTCCACGGATTTTAACCTGGTGGTCGATTCGGCCAAGGTATTCCACCTTTCCGTCTTCCATCCAGCACCCCAGATCACCCGTACGGTACATCCGGATTTCTGGATTCAACGGATTCGAGACATATTTTTCCTCATTCATTTCGGGACGGTTCCAATAGCCGTAACATACACCCGCACCCGATACGCAAATCTCACCCACCACTCCCACAGGTTGTAATTGATTATGATGATTCAACACCATCACCTGCGTATTCAATGAAGGAGTTCCGATCGGTACTTTCTGAGTATTCGTATCATGAGGAATCGTATAATGAAGGACATCGTCGGAACACTCAGTCTGACCGTAGCAATCCACCATGTCCGTATTTTTATAAAGCGAATAGAATTTATTTACCAGAAAAGGTTTTGTCTCTTCTGAAGTTAAAGCCACTTTTCGCAACCCGTCCAGGTTGACCACTTCTTTTCCTTCTTCCAGTAGAAACAGATAGGATTTTAAAACCGAGGGAATCACTTCGATTACCGTAACTCCATCTTCCGCTACCCGCTTAAATTGGGCATAGGGATCCCACTCGATTTCGTCCGAATAAACAACCAGTCGCGCTCCCATAAAAAGCGGGGAGAGAATCTGCCATATCGAAGCAATAACATTGATACTAAAATTATTCCCTACCGAATCCTTTTCCGTAATTCCAAGAACTCCGATTTTCGTATATGTATGGTTTACAATTCCCGAATGATGTTCAAGCGCACCCTTTGGTTTCCCCGTCGATCCCGATGTATAAATTATATAAGATAAATCTGTCGGTTTTACCACAATACCCGGATTTTCTTCCGGGAATTCCATCAGAACCCTCGTATCATAAATCATATCTGCAACAGCAGGTTCTGCTGTAAATGAAACATCCGGATGCTTCAACAGAATTGTAGCTCCACTGTCTTCAACGATAAACCGGTTCCTCTCATCCGGATAGGATATATCCAGAGGGATACAGGCGGCACCTGCTTTAAGAATGCCGTACACCGCCGTTATCATCTCGATTGAACGCGGAAACATCATCGCCACACGCGAACCCTCTTTTATCCCATGCTCCTTGAGCATATGAGCCAGCCGGTTCGCTGCTGTGTCGAACTCCATATATGTGATATACTTATCCTCATACTGAACCGCTTTATTCCCCGGAACACGGAGAACTTGCTTCTCGATTTCACCATGAACGGTTTTATCAACGACATATTCGACTTCAGGATTATTAAATACTTCCAGTATCTGCTTTCTTTCCTCCGAAGACAGCATCTCTATCCCAGAGATTTCCCCCACCGAAGGCCGTGTTATTCCCTTTAATACATTGAGAAAATGATGCCCCATTCGCTGGATCGTTTCAAACTCGAAAAGGTCCGAATTAAAATGAAAACGAATGTCCATCGTTCGCGACCCAAAGGGCAGTACCTGCACCGTAATGTCGAAACTCGTCATTTCAAACATATCGAAAGCACGTACTTTTAAAGCAGAAGAATTTTCTCCTGTTCCCGGTTCTTCCACTGCCAAAGGATAATTATCGATTACAATCAACGAATCGAATAAATCCTGGTCTTTTCCCATCCCCGTGTACTTCTTTATCTCGGTTAACGGAGTGTGTTCGAACCGGCTTCGCTCTTTCGAATGATCAGAAATAGATTGAAATGCAGAATATACACTATTATCACCCGTAACATTAACACGTAAGGGAAGCGTGTTAATAAACAACCCTACCATACGGTCGATACCCTTCACTTCAGGAACACGACCCGATACTGTCGTACCGAACATTACATCATCAGCATTATTATACTTCTGAAGAAGAATTCCCCAGGCAGTATAAAGAAGCACAGAAAGTGTAATATTCTGCTGCTGTGTAACTGTTTCAATTGCAGTATAAAGGGAGGGATCCGTTTCCATTGGATAGGTATTTACATGAGAGATTTCAGCCAACTTTTTATGATTATAAGGCAGTGAAGTACAGGTATCGAAACCATCCAGGTATGCTTTCCAGAAGGTTTCCCGTTCTTCCTTGTTATGAATCATAAATTGCTGTTTATACCATTTAAAAAACTCTTTGTAAGGCGTTTTCGGTAAATGGCTCCCACTCTCCGGTCTCAATTCCGGTATTTCGATACCTGCTAAGCGATGGTAAGCATCCAGGAACTCCGTCAAAATAATACCGTTACTCCATCCATCATATACAATATGATGAAATGTCAGTATCATTCTGTATTCCGATAGGTCCATACGGATAAGAGTAATTCTCAGAGGGTCACCGTCGATTTCAATCGGACGGTTCATATCCTCATCGATCAACCGCTGCAAAGCAGCCGTTTTTTCTTTCGCACCGTACTCCTCAAGGTTTTTAAATTCAATTAAAATTTCCTTTTTTTTCAGAACCACCTGGATTGGTTCTTCCAGTTTTTCCCACCGGATCACGGTTCGCAGCATTTCATTGGTCTGAGCTACCGCTTCCCATGCTTTTTTAAATATTTCAGGATCGATGTTCCCGGACAATACAAGCCGGAATTGCTCAAAATATTGTTTTGAACCCGGATTGGCCAGATAATGAAATAACATCCCTTCCTGCATGGATGTTAATCCCAGCATATCTTCTACATTTCGTTTTTCTATTTTAAAATTTGACATTTTAAGACCTTATCTTCGAGGAAAAGCAGATAGTATTTTGGATTAAAGAAATAGAGTGGTAAATTCTCTAACTCGATAAATTCGAGCCGAAAAACCAGGCTATTTCGTGAAAAAATCGGCTAAGAGATCGATTCCATCATTATAACGATGGCTCGAGTAAGAAAGTCTCAATGTATACGGAAGTCCAAAATCCGAACCCGGAACAGTTGCAACATTAGTTGCTTCCATAATACTCGTGGCCAGGTCGAGGCTCGACTGGATTCCTCTTTCTTTCATAAATTTCTCACAATCCAGAGTGAAATAAAAACTACCCTCTGCAGGAACAGCACGCACAAGAGGTACTCGTCTGAATGTTTCTACCGTATGATCTCTGCGGGATTTGTACAATGAACGAATATGTTCTACTTCATCCAGATAATCCAACGCTTTTAAAGCTCCAAACTGACAGATAGGGTCTGTGGTTAAAAGTGTATGGTGTTGAATAACCGTCATCGGCGTTACCAATTCATCAGGAACAATACACCAGCCCACTCGGCGACTGTACATACGGTATGCCTTTGAAAAACTATTGGTAGTGATAAATACCGATTCAGTATCTTTTAATTCGATTACCGAAGGACTCTGCTCATCAAAACAAACGTTATCATATACTTCATCGTTAATAATCGGAGCCTGACCCTTTACAACCGAATCAATAAAATACAATTCCTCACGGGTTAAAATATTACCCAACGGATTTCCGGGACTATTAATTACTACAAGTTTGGTATCCTTTGTAAAATTCTGTTTAAAGGATTCTTTGTCAAGACGCATCGTATTCATATCGATATTGTAATACCTGATCTTTGCGCCGGATAATAAAGCCGAAAAATGATACAATGAATAATAAGGAATAGGAAGCAATACTTCATCACCCTTTTCCAGGAAGAGGTAAAACAAATTTCTGAATATCGTACTCGTTCCAACACTAATAATGAAATTCTCAGGCTTGATGTTCAATTTGTGTTTCTTGTAATAATGTTCAGCCAGTTTTACTTTCAAATCCGGAAGACCACCCGGAAAAACCATCGAACTCCGTTTGAAATCCGTCATCGCATCGATAATCGCTTGCACGATATCACGGTGAAGAGGTAATTCGGATTTCCCAAGGGTCAACCGGATAACTTCTTTGCCCGCTTTCTCATAATCATACGCCATTTGATCCAGAACAAACATTAAAAACCTGTTGTCAAAATAGTTTATTCCGTGATTTACAAGTCTCATTAACTACCTCCTATAAAAGT
The DNA here is from genome assembly GCA_021817755.1 of Acidobacteriota bacterium. Lineage (GTDB taxonomy): Bacteria > Acidobacteriota > Aminicenantia > UBA2199 > UBA2199 > JAKAGC01. The sequence continues at coordinate 12,011 of JAKAGC010000055.1, forward strand.
TCAT
>JAKAGC010000737.1 GCA_021817755.1 Acidobacteriota bacterium
TAGACGTTCAGCCTTTAAACCCCAATGAAATGCATGAACATATCCTCTGGGAAGCCCGACCCCATATCCCCTTTACTCCTGAAGAAGTTAATATTGATTATGAAATTCTTGAGACATCCGATGTTCCACCGGACCGAGTCGCGGTAATTCTAGCAGCTACAAAAAAAGAAAAATTAAACGATTATTTGAATGTTATTGCCATAGCCAATAAAAATCCGGAAATAGTCGACCTGGATTCCTTCGCTATTTTAAATAGTGTAATAGTGAATTATGAAATATACCAGAGCCGTTGTGTAGCTATTATTAATATCGGTTCATCGATAACCAATGTGGTAATAGCGAAAAACGGGAACCCGGTATTCGTCCGTGATATCGCTTTTGGAGGAAACCAGTTTACCGATCTGATCCAGAAAGAATTAAATCTGAAATATGAAAAAGCCGAAGCCATAAAGAAAGGTAGGCAGGTAGAAGGTGTATCGCCTGCTGCCGTTAAACCTGTTATCAATTTGATTTTTAATGAGTTAAAAAGTGAAATTCGGAAAACCTTCGAATTTTACAGATCCAATACCACCGAAGGAAGAATAGACAATATATTACTGAGCGGTGGAACTTCAAACCTGGAATCCATTATCGATTTTTTCTCACAAGAATTCGATATACCGGTTGAAATAGTAAATCCCTTCAATAATATTGAAATCAATGAGAAAAAATTCGATCTGGACTTTTTAAAAGAAATGGCCCCGGTGTTTAATGTGGCCATGGGACTGGCAATACGTGCTGTTGGAGATGCCAAATGATTAAAGTAAATTTATTGAGCCCGGAGAAAAAAGAAGTCGCCCGAGGAGGCGCTACCGGACCCGAAGCCCCTTCATTCGAAGAAGAGAGGGAAGCGGGGATCAGTAAACTGGCCATGATTATGGCAGTAGTCGTTACACTGGGTACTATTTTCTGGATGTACTATTCACAGGATAAAGTCCTAACGGAAATGCTTCAAACACGGTCTGAAAAACAAGGACAAAAAGCCGAATTGGATAAAGTATTGAAGAAAATCTCCGCCCTGGAAAAAGTGAAAAAAGACCTGGATAGAAAAGTCGAAATAATCAATGACCTTAAAGCAAGACAATTGGATACGGTCAAAATGATGGATGAAATGCTCAATGCTCTACCGGACTGGGTATGGCTCACAAACCTTGTATTTTCCAACCGCAGTATCACATTAAGAGGTAAAACCCTAGGGAATAACCTGATTTCAGATTTTATAAGCAATCTTAAAGGAACCAGATGTTTTTACGATGTTGATTTCCCCGGTTCCAACCGTACCCGTAGCGGCAGCCTGGATACTTTTGATTTCTCGATTACCTGTAAATACAAAGACAAAGACCAACCGGAAAAACCGGCTCCGGGAAAAGCAAAAGCTAAAACTCCCGAAAAGACGACAAATTAAGGCAGGAAAAATATGGACTTAAAAAGTTTACCTTGGTACATGCAGTTAGGTGTTTTTATGTTTATGGGACTGGTCATTTTTGGCCTTTTCTATTTCTTTTATTATTCGGATAATTCAACTACCATCGATAGAATGGATGCCGAAATTCAAAAACTGGACCAGGAAATCAGCAAAGCAGCTCAAAAGAAAGGCCAGATGAAACAAATGGAAGAAGATATCAATACCAAAAAGAAAGTACTGGAAGATCTGAAAGAAGTACTTCCTGAACAAAAAGAGACCAACCAGATATTGAGCAAAGTACAGGCTATCATCTCTAGCGCCCGTTTGAGAATTATGAACTGGACATCTCAAAAAGAGCGCAAAAAACCGATATATAATGAAATCCCGGTGTCAATAACCGTTGATGGTAATTATCATAACCTTGCCATATTTTTCGGGCAATTGGCACGGTTGAAAAAAATATTTACCGTCGATAATTTAAATATAACCCCCCTCGCACAAACATCAAACACTTATTCGATTCACGCTTCTTTTATAGCTACTACCTATACCTATACTGATAAAGGGGGGAAGTAACCCGATATTCTACGGGAGGCAAACCATGAATAAAATCATGAAATATTTAATGATATTAATAATGTCGCTAGGTCTGGCAATCCCGGCTTTCACACAAGCAACACAGTCGGAGCAATCCACTCAAACTGAACAAGAAGGCCAGAAAAAGAAAAGAAGTGATTGGCTGGATAAATTGGAAAGTGATGATTCCAAAAAAGGAAAAAAAGATTCCTGGCTGGATCGTCTGGATAAAGCCGATAAAGTGATTGAGAAAAAACTAAAAGATGTGGAAATTGAAGAAAAATCCGATGCCGATAAAAAATCAGACGGAAGTTCAAATAAATCAAGTGGAACTGATACGGATACTTCTTCAAAAACGCCCGATGATAAATCCAAATCTTCCGGTAAATCGGATAAGCAGGATGTGCCACAATCCACTCCCATAGATCCCTCATCGGAATTGCCTGTGGATATGGATAAACCACTTGGCGATGAGGATTTTCAATCCAAGGATTTTATCTATAATCCCAATGGGAGACGTGATCCTTTTGTTGATTTGTTACGAGGCAAAACAGCCGGAAGTATCAAACGTGAAGCAAAAGAAGGAATCGCCGGATTGTTAATCGAAGAATTGGAACTAGAAGGTATCATGAAAGTCCGTGGAGCATTTGTTGCATTATTTAAAGGCCCTGATGGAAAACCTTACGATGTCTATGTGGGCGACAATGTCTATGATGGTGAAGTTATTAAAATAGATAATAATACTGTTTACTTTAAAGGATCTTTGGCAACTGCACTGGGCGGAACAAAAGAAAAAATTATTACCAAGAGTTTAGTCCCTGAAGAGGAGGCAGAGCAAAAATGAAACCAAAAC
>JAKAGC010000738.1 GCA_021817755.1 Acidobacteriota bacterium
AACTCGGAACCGAACTATACAACCCTAAAAACTTGAACCAATCGCTTATGCAGCATTTCGAATACAAACTTGAACACCTTTTGAAATGGGAAGATCATAATAGCATGGCGCACTCAATTGAATCACGCGTTCCTTTTCTCGATCATCACATTGTGGAACATACCCTCTCCATGCCTTCCCATAAAATTATCCATAAAGGTGTAACCAAGTATTTTTTCCGGGAAGCAATGAAAGACGTACTGCCTGAAAAAATCAGAACCCGGAAAGATAAAATCGGTTTTGCTACCCCATCCGATAAATGGTTTCGCTCCTCTCAATTCCAGGAATATATACGCGCCGTACTTCATTCCGATTCATTCCGGGAAAGAGGTTATCTCGACGCTAATAAATGCTTGAAAGATTATGAACGGCATTTAAATCATAAAATCAATATTGCAAAAGAGATATGGAAATGGATCAATCTCGAATTGTGGCATCAAAAATTTATAGATTAATCGATATCCCATATAAGAGAAACTATGTCTTTTTTAAAAACAAAAATTAATGCATTTAAAGAACTTTTAGTATTTCGCGGTTACCAGGCAAAGTGCCGAAAAAAACGCGGTGAGATATTCAAGCGTTTCCTTCAACCAAAGGAAACCGATTTAATCCTTGACCTTGGCGGGGAAGACGGCAGATACATCGAGCAAATCCTTCCTTTTAAATCCAATGTTTATATCGCCGATATCGAGGAACGGAAATTAGAACGCGCTGCTCAGCGTGGATATAAAACCATCCGGTTATCGGAAAACGGAATCATTCCTTGTGAGGAAAAATTTTTTGACATCATTTTCTGTTCTTCCGTAATCGAACATGTAACCGTCGATAAAAAAGATATGAATAAAATACTCACCAATCGTGAATTTAAAAAACTCGCCCTTCAACGGCAAACGGAGTTTGCAGAAGAAATACGAAGAAAGAGTAAAAGTTATTTTGTTCAAACCCCATATAAATACTTCCCGCTCGAAAGTCATTCCAGATTACCCGTTATACTCGTGATGTTGCCCCGTAAATGGCAAATAAAAATCATTAAGGCCTTTCGGAAATTCTGGTTCGCCCGTACCAGTCCAGATTGGTATTTATTAACACTACACGATATGAAACGGCTCTTCCCCGAAGCTCAAATCGTAAAAGAGCGTTCATTCTTATTTACAAAATCCCTCATGGCAATAAAAACAAAGGATTAAAGGGAATACACTTCCTAATGCGGAAATTCCAATTTAACCCACCCAAATCACTTCTTATTGCCGGTATTTTATCCATTATTTTACTTTTCACCCTCATACCAATTCCCGGGAATCAACAGGTGGAAATATCCCAGGAAATATTGCAGAAACCCTCTTCACCCATAGAAGGTGAAATTGTTGAAGTCAATCCCCCTCCATTTATTTGGCACCCTATTAAAGATGCGAAAGAGTATGTTTTGCAAATTTCAACTTCCACCGCGTTTCCAATAGACTCAACTTCTACTTACCCAAATATTCGGATACCCGTATTCGTACCATCCCAACCCTTAACCAGTGGCAAATGGTACTGGCGCATAGCCGCACCAATTAATGGTGAAAAGTCATTTAACTCCCCTACTTCCTTTGAAATTCCTCCCAATGCCCGAACCTTTCCATTCCCCAATTGGGATAATATAATTCCCAATATACCCCATTCTCGCCCCCGTTTATTCTTTCCCTATCCCCTTTTAAACCGATACAGGGAACTGGCAAAAAAAGAATTGAAACCAATCATAAATGAGCTCGTAACTTCCTGTAAGGCAGAAATTAACGTGAAGCTACCCGCAGAACCCGGGATACGTCCCAAAGGAAAAGCATTCGGACCTTGGGCTTTAAACGTAATGAATGAGACCCGTAAGCCCATGGATTACATGGAGAAATGCGCGCTTGTTTACCTCCTCATTCAGGATAAACAAATTGGCCTAGAAGCCAGGCGGAGAATAATTCACTTCTTTTCCTGGGATCCCAATGGTTCAACAAGTTTTTTCGCTTACGATGAACCCTCCATGTGGATGATGATGCGTGGAACCCGCGCTTATGACTGGACATATGATCTATTTACTCCTGATGAACGACAAATCATTGAAACCAGTATGAAAATCCGTGCAAATCAATTCCTCGAACGTCTTCAACAACTTCCCTTTGAAAGTAATCCATATAACAGCCATGCAGGGCGGTTACCCGGTTTCCTTGGCGAATGTGCCATATCATTTATTCATGAATGGCCCCAAGCCCGCCAATGGCTTGATTATACTACCTTACTCTATTATACTTCATTTCCTGCATGGGGAGGAGATGACGGAGGCTGGCAGGAAGGCCCCCATTACTGGACCAGTTATATGGATTTTGCCCTTCATTTCGTTATTGCATTACGAAACGCTGCCAATATCGACCTCATGCAAAAACCGTTTTTTCGGAACACTCCTTATTATGCCTTATATACATTTCCCCCTTATCGTCAACACAGCCCTTTCGGCGATGGGCAAACCGAAAATGCATTCTCTGCCGCCAATGTGATGTATGCCTTTTCAACCCTGCTACGTGATCCATACATTCGCTGGTATGCAGAAAAATCCCATGTCATACCCGGAAATGAGCTATTAACTATTTCAACCTATGACTCCGGTATACATGCCGTTTCTCCCCTTGAATTACCCCAATCGCGATTTTTCCCCAATACCGGGCTTGTCTCTCTTCACACTGCTTTGGGAGATAAAGAAAAGGATATTCATTTTCTTTTCCGCAGCAGTCCCTATGGAAGTAATAGTCATGGACATGCAGATCAGAATGCCTACATTATAGAAGCTTTCGGAAAAGGCCTCGCTATT
>JAKAGC010000056.1 GCA_021817755.1 Acidobacteriota bacterium
TCTGATAACCCGTTTCACCCGGTGTATCACGAACCAGGAAGTAATCGATAATCCAGAAAACAGCCAGAAGTAATGCAGGAGCAATAAATACCCAAACAAGCCCCATATTATCCAGGACCAATTTACCCCAATCATAAGCAAAGTAGAGTCCCAGAGAAATCAAGATTCCGAAAATGGCGCCGAAAACACCACGTTCACGGACATGGAACCAGGCTGCATTTACTTTCACAATAGCAACTGCACCAAAACTCTGGAAATACATATTTAATGCATATAGAATTGAAAAAACTTCCACGAAATTTTTAGCGATAAAATCGCTTCCCGGGCCTTGTTCCAGAAGAGAAAATGTAGCCAAACCCATAAACAGGTTAACCAACAACGTGCCGCCTGTTCCCAAAAGCATGGAAAAGCGACCACCAAACCGGTCTGTAAGAGGACCATTTATAATAAATGACACCCCATATACCACAGTTCCGATCCCGAAAATAATACCAAAAGCTTCGTTCCCCATCAGGGAGTTTCCATTGGAACCAGGAATCGATTCAAATACCGATTTACTAACCGTAAGATTATACCGGCCCATATAGAGCAGAGCGTATGTTAAACCAAGCGGAAGCCAGTTCATCAGGCGGCGTTTGCGATATGCTTTCGAGTGGCCAACATCGATTTTCGGAAGCCGGGAAATCACTACCGTGACTCCCAGGAGGAGCAGTAAAATCGGGATAATATTATTTAACCAGGCAGGCAGTGAGCTAAACATGTTACAGCCTCCTAGAATGAACCGTCCATAAGCGGTTTAGAACTTCTTCCAGGTGTGCGCCAAGCAGGGCCGGTTTATCTGTTTTTTCAGGCATATTTTCAAAAATACCATAAGGAACATTAAAGCCCCGTACTTTAAGGAATTCTTTATCTGTTGTCATTTCTTCCCAGTCTGAACCCTTGTAGAGCATTTCAAGTTTAATATCTTCCAGCGCGTGTTGCAGGATCGAATCCGGTTTATCCGGGTTATAACGTCTACGGTTTTTCATCATCGATTCTTCGAAGGTCACATTGATATAAAGTGTACAGGCCGTTTTGAGAATCTCATCCGACAGGTGCTCATAAGCCGTAATAAATCCACCATGTTCTGTACCCCGGGAGAATTCGATAATCGCTGTTTTCCCCGAGGAATGAAAATCAGGATTATCTCGCAGTTTACGGGAATAAATGAGGTTAATTTTCTTAATAAGGAAATTCCAGTACCATTTTTCTTTAAAAACGTAACCAGGATATGTTTTGCCATTGTATTGGAATTCTTTATTTGAGATAAGGCGAGGAAGGCCCATGCTTTCCAGCAGATCATCATCTTCAAATTGTTCCCAGAGGATAGGGAAATCGTCGATTTCGATGAAATCGCCCACATGGAATTTCGCAATCCGTTCATTTAGAGGGGTTTTTTTAAGGAAATCAATCACTTCGGATTTTCCTGCTGCCGGTCTTCCGTTAAGAATTATAATATCGAAGGTATTATGGTTCATATTTTCTCCTTATATAAATAAAATATCCACAAAAAAGTTAATTCAATTTTTTCTCAAACATACCATAATCTTTATTTTTTCGAGCTGCAATATGTTCAAGAACACGGTTCATCATACCGTTATTTTCAAGGATCCATGAAAGCTCTGCCGTATTGTAGCCAAGAGACACAGCGTTTTCTACGATCTTTTTATAAAGCATCATATCGATACCTTTCTGGCGGTAATCCTTCATTACTCCCATTAAGGCAACGCGGATGCGATTGATTTTTCTATATTCGCGAAAAGCTTTAAACCAGCCAAAAGGAAGAAGCTTTCCCCGAATTGCACCCAGTGCCTGGTTAATATCCGGGATTCCCATGATAAAACCAGCCGGTTCTCCGTTATGTTCTGCGATAATAATCAATTTCTCTTCAAGGAAGAACTTAATTTTTTTAAATTCCGTAACAGCATCATCGATTCTAAAAGGAGTAAATCCCCAGTTTTCCGACCAGCTTTCATTAAAAATACCCAGGATGATTTTGAATTCTCTCTCGATGTATTTTGATTCAAACGTACGAAAAATAATTCCATTATCTTTTAGTCTATCTTCCAATTTATTGATAAAAGAGGGAATGCGGATCGAATCTTTCGTAATCGTATAGGCGAAGAAGCGCATAGCCATATCAAAACCGCAGGCTCGATATAGCTTTTCATAGTAAGGTGGATTATAAGGCATGAGTATTGAAGGTGGTTCGGAGAAGCCATCGATCAACAGCCCTGCGATATCATTTAGAGAGTAGTTTGTAGGGCCCCGTAAGGAATCAAATCCCTGATTCTTAATCCATTCTTCGACGTATTTGAATAGTAATTTTGCTGCATTTATATCGTCGATGCATTCGAAGAAACCAAAAAAGGCTGTTTTGTCTTTATGGAAATCATTATGGTCGGAATTGATAATACCAGCTATTCTACCCACCGGTTTATTGTCTTTATAGCAGACGAAGTGGATAGTTTGGTTATTTCGGAGGAAAGAGTTATGTTTTGGACTGAAGATTTTTTTTTCTTCTGAGATAAGAGGAGCCACCCATGCATTATAAGGTTTATACAATTCGTAGGGGAGTTTGATAAAATCTGAAAGAACATTGGGGTTAGTAGTATCTTTGATTCTAAAATCTTGAGATTCAGTCATCTGGTTATCCTCTTTATTATATTTCATTTTAAAACAAAACCACCCAAAATGCAACCACTTTTTTCATTCTTAATTATTAGAAAATTAGCTATTCATAAGACTTTTATAAGATTCCTCCATATTTGAGAATGTTCCCAATATTGTTTCTATTATGAAAGCAAGAATATATTTATAGAATTCAATAATAATATGAAAGTAATCTTTCCTTTTTCTTTAGTAAAAGAATTAAATTAAAATTAATATTCTATTCCTGAAATGGTAAATAAAAACCTGGAAATGAAAAACCTACTTTTGAATTTTGATTGACTTAATGGTGACGGTTCTTGACTTTGTGGGTCAAAAATGATAAAATGTGCATTCTATTCTTGGAGGACTAATGAAAAAAGGAATTCATCCCAAATATGAAGAAAGCAAAGTGATTTGCGCTTGTGGAAGTACATTCACCACCCGATCCACCAATCCGAAAATTGAAGTCGAAATATGTTCAGAATGCCACCCATTTTATACCGGCAAACAAAAATATATCGATACTGCTGGCCGCATAGACAAATTTAAGAAAAAATATGGCTACAAAGAGCAGTGAGAAATTATTTTCGTATTTAGAGGGTCTCCACAGTAAATACAAACTGATATCCGATCAACTGGCTGATTCGGAAATAGTAAAAAATCAGAAAAGATTTGTCGAGCTTTCAAAAGAACTCTCAGAGCTAAAACACTTCCACGAAAAATACCGGGAAATGGAAACGCTCAAAAACAAAATCAAAGAAACACGGGAACTCTTCGAAAATTCGGATGACCAGGAAATGAAAGAACTGGCCCAAGAAGAACTGGCCAACCTGGACATCGAGATGGATAATCTGGAATCTGAAGTGAAAATTCTACTGGTCTCAGATCACACAGAAGATAGCAGAAACGTGTTTCTCGAAATTCGCGCAGGTGCTGGAGGCGACGAAGCATCTTTGTTCGCCTCAGATCTACTCCGTATGTATACGCGCGTCGCAGAACGGAAAGGATGGAAAGCCGAAGTTATTTCAACCACCTACTCTTCCATTGGCGGAATCAAAGAAATTATCCTCTACGAGAGAGGTGTTAACGTTAATAAACTTCTTAAATTCGAAAGTGGCGTTCACCGTGTTCAACGAGTTCCTGTTACTGAATCCAGCGGAAGAATTCATACCTCAACTGTTACCGTTGCAGTTTTACAAGAAGTTGAAGACGTTGAAATCGTTATAAATCCCAAAGACCTGCGCATCGATACCTACAGGGCGCAAGGCGCTGGCGGCCAACACGTTAACCGTACCGAATCGGCAATCCGTATTACTCATATTCCGACTGGTCTTGTGGTCTCCTGCCAGGATGAAAAATCCCAACACAAAAATAAAGAAAGGGCGATGAAAGTTTTGAAATCCCGGCTCTATGAATTCGAAAAAGGGAAGCAGGAAGACGAAGTGGCAAGCAGCAGGAAATCCCAGGTAGGCAGCGGCGCAAGGGCTGAAAAAATCAGGACATACAATTTCCCCCAAAGCCGGGTTACCGACCACCGCATCACCGGACAAAATTTCAATATCGAAGTCATTCTCGATGGTGGAATCGATGAAATGATTGCCATCCTCACCGAAACATTCACCAAACAAGCCCTGGAAGATAAATTTAAAGAATTAGCTACATAGTTTTATTGTGCGCTATTCTGACCTCTTTACCCTATCTCTTGAAAAACTCAAAACCATTACTTCCACTGATTCTGCATCTATAAATATCCAACTTCTGATTGAAGAAGTCTTTAATCTCTCTCGCACCGATTTCTGGATAAAAAAAAACCAATCCATTACTGATCATACGTTATTAAAAAAATTCCACCGCTTACTATTGCGACTTCAAAGAAATGAACCGATTGCTTACATTCTAAAAAAAAAGGAGTTCTACTGTGAAATCTTTTTTGTCAATAAAAATGTACTCATCCCCCGCCCTGAAACTGAACTTCTTGTAGAAGCAGCCATTCCTCTTGCAAAGAATGCTCATTCCGTGCTCGATATCGGAGCAGGGAGCGGTATTATTTCAATTGTTCTCGCCAAATATACAAACGCAGAAATCACAGCCATCGATATATCTCCCAAAGCACTTTACGTCCTGAAAAAAAATAGCCGTTTACACAACGTAAATAATCGAATCAAAGCAATACAAGGAAACTTGTTTCCCAAAACCTCGAAAAAATTTGATGTCATTGTTTCAAATCCCCCCTATATTCCCATCAAAGAATGGCAAGAACTGGAACCCGGTGTTAAGGATTTTGAGCCTCAACTGGCATTAGCGGCAGGTGAAGATGGGCTGGATATTATCCGGCGCATTGTAAAGCCTATTCATCTCTATCTTCAACCACAGGGGTATTTACTAATGGAATTCGGATTCGGCCAGAAGGATAAACTTAAAACGGTTCTGGAAGAAAACCATTTATCCATTGTTCAATGGATAGATGATTACAGCCGTATTCCCCGTGTCGTTGTGTGCAGTCTGAAAGAAAAATAAAATGAATGTTTTGCTTGTTAATCCTTACATCATTGATTTTACAGCTTACGATTTATGGCTTCGTCCCCTTGGACTTCTATATATTGCCGGAGTTATTAAAAAATACTCAAACGCTTCCCTTTACTGGTTAGATGCTCTCGACCGTTTTCAGGAAAACGCATTTCCCGAGGGTGATCCGGAAGGAACCCAAAAGAATCTCGATAAGAAAAATGGAACCGGGAAATACTTCCGCACACCCATAGAACGGCCATCGATTTTTAGAAATATCCCTCGTACCTATTCCCGTTATGGTATACCACTGGAATCGTTTAATGAAAAACTCGATAAATTACCACAAATAGATGTTATATTGGTTACAAGCCTCATGACCTACTGGATTGATGGGGTACGGTTTACCATTGAAACGTTGCGAGAACGTTTTCCTAATGCCAAATTCATCCTGGGCGGAATTCTTCCCACGCTTGTCTCCCATACTCCTTTGAAAAATATGTTGAATGTGGATTATTTTGTTTCTGGATACGGCGAACTCAAGATTCTCGATATCATGGAAAATCTCGGAGAAAAAGTTCTTCCTCACCCTCAATTAATTGAATTGAACCCCGACTCGCTCCCTTATCCTGCTTATGAATTCCTATACAATCAAAATTATCTTCCGCTTTTAACATCCAGAGGGTGTCCGTTTCATTGTACTTATTGTGCTTCCGACTTAGTAAATCCTCGTTTTATTGAGCGTTCGGCTCAATCCGTATACCAGGAAATCGAATACATGCATTCACATTTTCGGACCTCCCATTTTATTGTTTTTGATGATGCCTTTTTGGTCAACAAGCAGAAGCGATTTTTAAAGGTTTTCAAGCAGGTTCGGGAGCAGTTTGATGTCAGTTTCTACACGCCCAATGGATTGCATGCAGCGGAGATTGACCAGGAAACCGCACAGCTTCTTTATAATTGCCGGTTTAAAATGTTGCGATTGAGTTTCGAATCCACAGCCAGTGATATTCTATCTCGTAGTAGTCATAAGGTGAATGTCAAACAAATGATACAGGCAGTGGACAATCTTGAGAAAGCCGGGTACAACCGAAATGAAATCGATGTTTATCTTTTATTTGGGTTACCCGGTCAAAGTGTTGCGCAGATTGAAGCCGCATTGGATTTTATAAAGAACCTTGGAGTCAATCCTCATCTCTCTCTTTTTTCTCCGGTGCCCGGAACAAAGGAATTCAATTTATTGCAAGAAACCGGAGTTCTATCCGATCCTGTGAATTTATATCAAACAAATAAAATATATTTTTTATATTCCAAATCCGGGTTGAATGGGCAAGAAATTAAGCAGCTTAAAGACCGGTCTTCTTTGTTACTCTCTCCCAATCATTGATTAAAATATTAAAAGTTTTAGGTGGGTCCAGAGCCCCATTTTTCAAAAGGGGGCCCTGGTCGTCGAAGACATTTATTATCAAGATATTATCAAGATGGAAAATAAGCAGTAAAAACCACTCCTTCTCCTTCGATATTCTGAACCGAAATTGTTCCTTTGTGCATTAATACTACGTGTTTAACGATGGATAGACCCAATCCTGTGCCGCCCAGTTTCCTGGAGCGAGATTTATCCACTACATAAAACCGCTCGAAAAGGCGTGGAAGGCTTTTTTCAGGAATAGGAAGCCCTGTATTCTTCACCTGGATTTTTAATTGTGATACTCCTTCTTTTTCTTCGGCAGCCATTAACAGGGTAATTTTACCTTTTTCCGTATATTTTACTGCATTATCGATAAGATTGATGAAGAATTGTTCCATTTTAAACCGCTCACCTCGGAAAAGAGGTAAATCTTTAGGAATAACCACTTCCAATTGAAGAATTTTTTCTTTTATTTTTTCAAGATATATTTTCAAGATATTGTTCGCCATATCATCCAGGTCCAGGAGTTCGAAATGTGTTTCTCTTTTGGGTTCTTCCAGTTCGGAGAGAGTTAGGAGATCGGAGACGATGCGGTTCATTCGTTCCGTATGGCGTTTAATAATTTCCATATAGGGATTCTTTCTCATGCTTTTTTCTTCTTCTTCCAGTGTTTCGATGAATCCTTTTATGGCAGTAAGCGGAGTTTTCAATTCGTGGGTCAGATTAACGACAAAGTCTTTTTTCATTTGCTCAAGCTGCTTAAACTGGGTAATATCGCGGAAAATAATAACCAATTCGTCCTCTTTTTCCATAGGGTTGAATCCTACCAGGTAGTGGTTATTATCCAATTCGAATTGTTCGTAAAAACCTTGTTTGGTATCGAAGGCTTTTTTTACACAGTCACCGAAATGAGGTAACCGGAGTGCTTCCCAGTAGAGGTGTCCGTACATGTTTGTTTTTCCTGACAGTTCTTCAAAACTTTTGTTGCAGAGTTTTATTTTGTCATCTGAAGTAATTACCAGAAGCCCTTCTTTAATCGAAGACATAATCGCATGTAGTTCTGCCTGGTGTTCAGTTAATGAGACAAAAAGGGATTTTTGATTGGCGATCATATCATTGAAATCATGTGCCATTTCGCCCAATTCATCGTGGGAAGCCGAGTAAATTTTAGTTTCGAAATTTCCCAAAGCCAGCTCCCGAACTGCCGAAGAAATATCTTTAAGCGGTCGCGTGATGCTTCGGGAGTACAACCATGCCATGAAAAGCAGGAAGAAAAAGACTGCGATAAATGCAAGAATCAATTTTTCTTTTAATGTTGAAAAAAGCCGGTCTATTTTTGTAAGATAAAGACTTAAGCGAATAACCATTACCACTTCGCTGTTTTTTAAAACAGGTTTAGCAAGGTACATCATTTCTTCATGGGTAGTGGTGCTGAACCGTTCCACTGCTCGTGTTTCTCCGTCAAGTGCGCGTGCGATTTCCGGCCTGCCCCTGTGGTTTTCCATTAATTGAGGCGGTTTATCGGAATCTGCCAGAACAGTACCCGTAGGATTTATTACTGTGACGCGGATATCTGTTTGCTTCCCGAAATCTTTAAGCAGTTTATCCATTTCATCGAAGTTATTTTTCTCATATAATTCATACAAACGAGGTTCGAGAGCGTTTCCAACCTGGAAGAGATGATGTTCCAGGTCATCGGTATAAAAACTGCGTATTGTGCCTTGTAAGAATAGGAATAAAAAAATGATAACCAGGATAATAATCGCAATATATTGAATAAAGGTTCTTATTAGAAGTGGACTACGCCCCCAGCTCATTAAGCCTTTTTTAGCCATCTTAACAGTCAGTGAATTTTTCCGATTATCGGTGTTTGAAGTGTTTTTCATTATAGTTCCAATTTATAACCTACTCCACGGATATTCTTAACTAATTTACCAGCCGGTCCCAATTTCTCGCGCAGGTTTTTGATATGAACGTCTACTGTTCGGTCATATACATCTTTTTCGTCATCCCACAGAATATCCAGTATTTTTTCTCTCGAGTATACCCAGCCCGGTTTTTCTGCCAGTAATTTGAGAATTAGAAATTCAGTTGTTGTAAGGGTAATCTTTTCACCTTCTGCCAGTACTTCATATTTGTCCGGATCGATGCGTAATGTATTTCCGAACTCGATCACGTGTTCAGGCGAATCCGGTTGGCGTTTTTCGCGGCGAAGTACGGCTTTTACTCGAGCAACTAGTTCACGTGGAGAAAATGGTTTGGGAATATAATCATCAGCTCCGAGCTCTAGCCCCAATACCACATCGAACTCTTCTGCTTTGGCTGTGACCATAATCACAGGAATTTGTGCATACCGTTCATTTTTTTTGAGGCTCTTGCATACATCGAGGCCATCATAATCCGGGAGCATTAAGTCCAATATTATTAAATCCGGGAGTCGTGATGACAGCATTTTCATCATTGGACCCGCTTCCGGGAAAGTCTCGACATCATAGCCGGATTTTTTAAGGTGAATCGATATCAACTCAAGGATATCCGGTTCATCTTCCACAACGAAAACCGATTGCTTATCTTTTAATTTTGTTTCACTCATCGAGTGCCTCGTGTTTTAACCCATTTTTAACGGGAATTTAATAGGTTATTCATTTTAACCTTGCTGTATTAAACACCCATAGTGTTAATCCATAATAATCGTATTGTTAAGATTATGTTAAGAAAGATAAAATAAACGTAAATCCATTACATTTGTGCCTGTCGGACCAGTTCGAATCTGCTGCTCCATTTCTTCGAAGAAGTGGTGCGAATCAAACGTGTCGAGGTAGTGTTTCCAGTCAATCCCCAAAAGAAATGCATTTGTATAGGATTCATTATCAATCCAGGCACCTGCCGCATCGCTTGAACCATCGATCCCATCCGTTCCGATACTGGCAATAATATAAGGAAATGATACGTCTTTGAGTTCATCCATCATATGAAGAACAAACGCTTGATTTCGTCCGCCACGTCCTTGTGTATTGTTTTTTGATTTAGTAAGATCAACTGTTAACTCTCCTCCGCAGAGAATTAGAACCGGAGGTCTAAAAGGTGTATGATATTCTCCTATTTCCCTCACAAAAGAAGCGTACAGTTTCGCTGCCTGGGAAACCTCTCCTTTATCGCCGGTGGTAAGAATATGAGCTTGAATTCCCATTTCATGGGCACAGTGTTTTGCTGCAAGGACAGCCGTTCGTATATCGCCCAGCATCACATGAATATTGTCTTCTTTTTCAGAAGAAATTTCCTGTTTTTTATTGACCGATTCATCCGCAATCAAGTTTTTAAAAAATGAATCCACCCGCGGATCAAGCTTTTCCAAAAGGTCGTACTTTTTTAGTATCTCATACGCTTCGGAGGCAGTGGTATTATCTTTCATGGAGGGACCGGAACCGACGGCATCTATTGGTGAGTTAACAATATCCGATATCACTAGCGTAATGACTTTTGCAGGTGAAACCAAACGTGCCAGTTTTCCACCTTTTAAAGCAGAAATTCGTTTCCGAACTTTATTTGTTTCTGTGACTTCTGCACCGGCAGCAAGTAGCATCCGGTTGATTTCGATTTTATCTTGAAGCTCGATTCCCGGTAATGGTTGTGCCATCATTGCAGAAGCTCCGCCTGAAATCAGGAAAAAAACCAGGTCCTCTCCGGTCACATGTTTATTTATATAGGTAAGAACTGCGGCTCCTGCTTGCAAGCTTCGTTCATCCGGTACAGGATGAGAACCCGGGAAGAATTGAACTTTTGAATCTGTAAAGCGATGCTCTTCAAGAGAGACGACAATGCCCCCGTATATTTTTTCTCCAATGATTCGGTTTAATCCATCCCACATTGGTACTGCGGCTTTTCCTGCCCCGATGATATGAATGCGCCTGTACTGTTCAAGATCGATTGTGTGGTCTTTCACATCCAGTGTATGATTAGTCAGTCTTACATTTTCACCCATTAAACGCACCGGATCAATACTATCCAGTGCGTAACGGATAATTCGGTTTAAAAAATCATACATAATCCTGTTTATCGATTAAGAAATCGGGTAATTGGATATCCTTAAATGTAGTAAAGTGGAAACTTTTCGCATGTATCGAATACCGTCTGTCAAATCCTTCAAAAATTTTGTCAGGTATTTTACAAAATCGTTTTCGTCTCGCATTCTCAACTTGGTTTCAAATTCCTGGGTCAGGTCCCGGAGTTCGATCATTAGATTTGACAGGTAAAGGATATTATCGAGAACTTCCATCAAATTTGTTTTATGAATATCCGATATTTTCGTTTCTTTGAATAACTGGATCCGTTCCATTGCATCCGATACTGTTTCCTGGATTGAATAATGGATCTCATCCAGGTAAGACTTTTTGTAATCTTCAAAGTATCTCAATTTATGTTTGGCCCGGTCCTGTATTTTGTCATCCTGTTCGATTAAAGATAGAAAGTACTTTTTAAAACCCAAATACTTCCTCTCAAATTTTTTCAGGTTGATAAAATCCCTTCCGATATATATTTTATCTTTATAAGTATCCAGTAATTCGTCTTCGTAATGGGTGTAGAATTTTAATTCAAAACGTGCATCACGTTTATGGAGCATTCGTGCGATTAAAATACTCTGGGGGTTGGAAAGATAATAGGAATTTTCTTCAACTAATGCGCTATATACATAGAGTGAATTTAAAACGTATTTCTTCAAAGCGTCAAGAAACTCTTCATTATTATCAACAAATTCAAGAAGTTCCGGTTTTTGTTCCCCGATTAGCAAAACGTAATAGGGTGAAAACAGGTAATTCTCTCCATCGATTTCGAATTCAAAATGTAAATAATTTAGTGCTTTTTTATATAAGTTCGAATAGGTTATTTCCGGACAATCAGTGAACCTGCTGTCTCTGAATTGGTTAAATACTTCTAATATTCCCACAGTTACCTCCTCGAAAATTATATCCAAATGAAAACAAAAAGTAAAGCCATAAAATTTATTTCCCCCCATTGACAAAAGAAAATGTTATTATTATAATAAGGTTGTAATGATTACAAATTACAACCAATACAAACCGGTATACAATTTAATAAAGAATTCACGTAGAGTGGATTTAACCGGAAATAATCAACGAAATTCGATGAGGTTAAGAAAATGAATGAGCCACAAACCGAAATGGTAGGAATGGATAAGATGAAGAGTTTTCTTGAATCAAGAGGAGTAAAACCTTCTTTTCAGCGTTTAAAAATACTCGAGTATATAGTAAAGAATCGCGATCATCCATCTGTGGATACCATATTCCAGGCGCTTTGTGATGAAATACCCACACTGTCTAAGACAACCGTATACAACACATTGAGTCTTTTTTCCGAAAAA
>JAKAGC010000739.1 GCA_021817755.1 Acidobacteriota bacterium
CATCAAAAACAGGAGCACCTGTTTGAAGAATGCGTGTATTTTCGCTTAAGGGTACAAAATTGGTATTTTGAACCAGGCGCACCACATTTTGATGAGTAACGATGACACCTTTCGGATACCCGGTTGTACCGGAAGTATAAATTACATAGGCAGGAGAAGAAGGAGTAACGGAGGAAGGAATGAATTGATCACAGTGGTTGGGAATATCTTCAATAATAATGGTATTCCCTTCCCATTCCTGAATTTTGTGAAAGGCATCGAGGTGTTTTGAGGTAATCAGGAGTTTTGTATTGCTGTCTTTGAGCAGGTATCGTACACGATCACCGGGATACTGAGTATCGATGGGCATATATGCGTGGCCTGCTTTTAATATACCGAGAATTCCTGCAACAAGTTGTATGGAACGTTCAAGCATTATGGCAACGATAGAGTGAGATGTAATGCTTTGTTGTTGCAGAGCAAATGCAATGGAATTGGACATATCATCGAGTTGTTTGTAAGTAACAGAGGAATGATCGAATGAGAAGAGGTTAGAACTGGATATATTTTCTATTAAAGCAATATTATTGGGAGTTTTTTCTACTTGCTGTTGGAATAAGGCATGAATCGATTGATGAGCAGGATACGTTGTTTGTGTGGCATTGAATTCAAATAATAACCGATCTTTTTCTTGGGGTGAAATTATTTGAATTTGAGAAATAGGAAGGGACGGATTATCGATTATCTGATTGATAATACTCTTGAAAAAATCGATAATCCGGCGGATAGTTTCTTCTTTATATAAGCGAGTGCAGTATCCGAAAATAAATTGGATATATTGGTGTTGATTTATCACTGTAAAATTGAGATCGAATTTAGCGGTTTTGGATTCGACCGGATAAGGTGTGATTTTTAGATGGTTTCCTTCTTCATTTTCGTTCTCCTCGCTAATGGCGTCCTGGAAAGAGAACATGACATCGAATAATGGATTCCGACCGGCGTCGCGGGCAATGGAAAGCTTTTCGACAAGATCTTCGAAGGGATAGTCCTGGTTTTCAAAGGCCTGGAGAGTACGCTGTTTTACTTCCTGTAAAAATTCGTTGAAAGTTTTGTCATCAGTAGGGAAGTTACGTAGTGCAAGGGTTCCCACAAACATACCGATGATGGATTCAAGATCGGTGTGTTTTCGCCCGGCAATGGGAGTGCCGATTATAATATCCTGTTGACCGCTAATCCTGGCCAGAAGAATATTAAAGATTGAAAACAGGGTCATAAATAATGTGGCCTGATTGTCCAGTGCAAGTTTATTTAAATGGTGGGTTTCGTGTTTATCGAGTTCAAATGAGATGGTATTTCCTTCAAAGCTCTGTATTGGAGGTCTGTTGTAATCGGTGAGAATATTTAAAACAGGGATTTCGTCTTTAAATTGATTAAGCCAGTATGTTTCCTGATGCTGGAATGAATCAGGAGGTAGAAGAGAGGGGAGTGCCTGAGAATAGTCTTTGTATTGGATAGTAATAGGAGGTAAATTCCGACCTTTAGAGAGTGCTTTGAATTCATCGATAAAGATTCGGATGGAAATACCATCGGATATAATATGATGCATATCAACAATTAAAACAAATTTATGAGCTTGGAGAGGGATTAATGCAGCTCGAAACAATGGAGCTTTTGACAGATCAAAAGGCCGGATAAAAGTTTTAATAAGTGATTCTACTGATTTTTGGGAAGAGGGATGAAGTACTTCCAATGGGAAATTAGCAATAGGATTGATTTTTTGTACAGGTTCATCATTAATAATATGAAACGACGTTCTAAAACTCTCATGCCTCTGGATGATCTGCTGGAAAGCAAGTTGAAGTTTTTCTTCAACGGCTTCTCCATCAATTTCCCAGACAGCAGGAATATTGTAAACCGTTTGATTTTGATCGATTTGTTGCAAGAGGAACATTCGTTTTTGAGCAGGAGAGGTAATATAATACTCCCTGGTTTCTGCAGGTTCGATTTTGGAATAGTATTCTTTTCGGGTTTCATTGATAAAATCGGAGAGTTTATCGATTGTGGGAGAAGAAAATATCCTGGCTAATGGAATAGGAGTATCAAACGTTTTATGAATACGCCCTGCGAGTAATGATGCTTTTAACGAATGTCCTCCCAACCGGAAAAAATCGGAATGGATTCCAATTGTTTGAATTTCTATACCGAGGATATCCGACCATATCTCTGCGAGTTTTTTCTGGATGGACGTAACAGGGGGAATAAACGCTTCGGAACTGCTTTCTACTGAAGGTTCGGGTAAAGCTTTCCGGTCTATCTTTCCATTTACAGTAAAGGGCATCTTTTCCAGTATAACGAAATAAGAAGGAATCATGTAATCGGGGAGTTCGCGAGATAAATATTCTTTTAATACAGCAGTATCGATGGTTGTATGAGGTACAATATAACTACAAATGTATTTTTCGTTGTTATTGGAATCACGGATTATTACTTCCGCATCTTTTACTGAAGGATAAGAGAGTATCCGGTTTAATATTTCTCCCAATTCTATGCGGAACCCCCTGATTTTAACCTGATGATCGATTCTTCCAAGAAACTGAACCACTCCCTCAGGTAACCACCGTACCAAATCACCGGTTTTGTACAGTGTGCTTCTGGCAGCGAATGGGGCTTTTTGTAAAACGCTCCCCTCGACCCCCTTAAAACTTTTTGTTAAATTATCATTATCAAAAATTTTTTGAAGTCCAGGAACCTTTTTATAAAAAGGTTCCTGGTCGCCGAAGGCAACAAAACGTTCTTTTGTTAATTCAGGGTTATTGAGGTAACCGGAGGCAACGGCATTTCCGCAGATATATAATTCTCCTGCTATATT
>JAKAGC010000740.1 GCA_021817755.1 Acidobacteriota bacterium
CTTATTAAGGGACTAATAATGCGCTCTTAATTTGCTTGGAGGACATGGCGAAATGGGAAGCATCAAAATTTTAAGAGATCGACCTGTCAGTGAAAAAAAGGAAGACTCTTTTCAACATCATCTTTATATTGCGATTTTTTATTAAAATGAATACTTAGTTCTTTAAAACCATCCAACATGCCGTGTAATAATCTCATGTACACATTACGAGTATCCCGGGCTTGTTCGAAGTAGACTTGTGCTTTTTGACTTACGATATAATACAGCGCAGCTATTGCAAGGATAACGAGGATAGTAACTGCGGTTGCCCAGAAAGCGATTGTATAGAGAAATACGAAACATCCAATAACGGTAATGATACTTGTCAAAAGAGCCACAAAAATATTTGCTGCCTGGCTGATTTGTCCCGTATCATCATTTAAAGTCGCCAGTACGCGTCCACGATCCAGCTTTTCAAAACGCTGGTAAGTCGTTGAAAAGATTTTCTCGATCAATTTCATTCGAAGGTCATATACGATTTCAAAGGTCAACCGTACCAACTTCGTCTGGATTACTTTTCTTCCGACAATATAGACACCCATTGCCAGCACGAAATAATACAATAGGTAAATCAATTTATTCTGTGCATATAATGAGCCACTTAATAAAAAGATGATGACAGCATTCGCCAAGCCGCTGATAACACTAAGTAGAAGCAGCATTGGAACTGAGCGAAGGTATTTATTAGTTTGAGGGAATATTGCCGATAACACGAAAGAGATATAACTTCCTCCGATTGCGATTAGTAGTAAAAAGGCAGCAATACCAAAACTAAGCGGAGTCCATATCAGTGCAAAATCCCATGAAACATCTGCGATTGCTTTCGGAAGAATATAAATTCCGAATACAAAAGGAGCCAGTAATGGAATTGCTCCGATGATTTTTCCCAGTTTTTTTAATGTGAATTTCTCAAAGCGACGTTTACCTTTAGCCAGTGAAATAAATGTAAATAATATATATCCCAGTACGATCAGTAAATATAATACAAGAATTACAGATACAACCGATGCGCTTCTGTCTAAACTATCAGATGGTTCACTTTCTTTTTTATCTCGGACTCCCAACAACCGGTTAAAAGTCGAAGTCGCAATAAAAGGAGTCATATTGCTGTTTGAGTTTGTAATAACACCAACCCCTTTTTTTTCGATTGGAGAAAAAACAAAAAAGCTTGTATAATTCGGATTGTTTCCACCGTGGTATATCCATTTATTACCACTTAAAGAGATCATCCATCCATAACCATAAGTTGCAATCCCGACTTCTGTCATGAAAGGTTGTACCCTGTCGTTTCCCATATGAGATTGTTTTATTAATGGAGACAATTCACATTCATCCAGGCCCATTTGGATTCGTAACCATCGGGCAATATCTTTTCCATTAGTAACCAGGTATCCGGCGGGGTAGTTTCCCCTATAGGCAGGGGCATCGTATTTCCGGGCTGAGAAAAATCCCGTTTTATAACCGAAAGCCATTTTGTTCGCGAAAGCAGGATTGTTCCGTTTCATACCGATCACCGAGTTTTTCATACCAAGAGGTCCCAGTACATAATCCTGCATATATTCTTCGTATTTTTTTCCTATTTGAAGTTCCAGTACATACGCCATTATGTCATAGTTTACGGTAGCGTATTTGTATTGAGTCCCAGGGAAAGATTCCAATTCAATATCTTTAACATTCTGAACTGTTTGTTGCAATGAATTCTCATCGTCTCCAAGTGGAATATTTTGGATAGAATGAAATGGAATGCCGCTAGTGTGGTATAAAAGTTGTCTAAGTGTAATTTCAGCGGGAGTACCGTTAATTTGCGGCTTGAACCAGGGAATATATTTAGAAACCTTGTCATCCAGGTTAATTTTGCCTTCCGCTTCTGCTTTTAATGCAGCAAGGGCAGTAAAAGCTTTGGTGGTAGAACCGATTTCAAAAAGTGTTTCATTGGAAACTTTGATTTTTTTTTCCAGGTCTCCATAACCGAAATTACCAATATAATCCGGTTTTCCTTCCTGGATGATAACCAGCGTTAGCCCCGGTATATCTCCTCGTTCCATTAAACCTTTTACTCGTTTTTCAAGTCCCTTATATGATGGATCCGCGGTCTCTCCATATAATCCGCCCGGTATTAACCAGAATATTGATACCATCAGAATTAATAGTCCATAACATAATTGGAAACAGATAGACTCTCTTTTCACGTGATCTCCTTTCTATTTTTGCCTAATAGTAAGTTCCTGTCATTTTGATACCAACAAGGAAAAAAAGGCTTGTATACATGACTCCTGGGATTTTTTGAATTTATTTTTTTTATTACATACCGTGTATTAAATTTTATTATACCCGATTTTCTTACAATTTGCAAGCGATCTTTTTATTCCGGAATTTCACATTTTGATTCAGTAATATTATATTTTTTAATAGTAATTCTCTGCCTTTAACAGAAATAATTTTTCTTGCCCATAAAAGTGAGTAGAAATCTATAATAATCTATAAAATCTGTGGTTAAAAATTCAATTCATAAAAATTTATGGGAAAAGAATGTTTTTAAAGCTATTATTAGAAGATTGAAATTATCAAATTTTTTATAATCCATATCATAATTGTGATAATTCGAGCTCAAGATGAAGATTTACCTTTGGTTGATGGAATAGAAATTAAGCGGAAGGAATTGTTTTTCCGGTCATAATGCGTTAACGTTGATTTTAAGGAGCTGATCATGTTGAAAAAAAAGTGGAATCGATCTATAATAATATTGCCATGGAAAAAGTAGACAAACCGGATGATAAGTTTTTTAAGAAGGCCTTTGAGAATGTAGAC
>JAKAGC010000741.1 GCA_021817755.1 Acidobacteriota bacterium
ACCTATGAACGGGAAATCGCAGGTAGAATGGAAGGGATTGCATATTCATACGGCAGCAGTACGTCGTTCCCTATTATTCTTTCACTTCATGGAGAAACGCTCCATAATCATTATCATGGAAATGTTTTGAAGCAGAATAATCTCGTTGTTATCGATTCCGGTGCTGAATCATTGAACCATTATGCTTCCGATATTACCCGAACCTTTCCTGTCGGTGGTGTGTTTACCGATCGTCAAAGAGATATTTATCAGCTTGTCGTAGATGCCCAACAAACCGCTATAGATGCCATGAAACCCGGAGTACTTTATCGCGACATCCACTTAAAAACAGCCCTTGTATTTGCCAATGGTTTAAAATCCATCGGTCTGATGAAAGGAAATCCCGAAGATGCAGTAAAAGAAGGCGCACATGCTTTATTTTTCCCCCATGGTTTGGGACATATGATGGGGCTTGATGTACATGATATGGAAGATCTTGGGGAAAATTATGTAGGATATGATGAAACCGTAAAACGAAGCGACCAGTTTGGGCTTGCTTACCTCAGAATGGGTAAAGCGTTGAAACCCGGATATGTGTTGACTGTTGAACCCGGACTTTATTTTATTCCTGCGTTGATCGATAAATGGTTCAATGAAAAGAAATTTAAGAATTTTATCGACTTTGCACGGGTTGAAGAGTATCGTGATTTTGGTGGAATCAGGATTGAAGATAATGTCTTAATAACCAATGATGCCGAAGGTCACCGGGTACTTGGGAAATCCATACCCAAGACAGTTGATGAAATAGAAGCATTAATGACATAATCCGGATATTATCTGCCGGAGGTATGTCTAATATTAAATCTCAAGGAGAAAGAATGAGTCAATTAAAAGCAATTTTAGATACAACCAAAGGAAAAATAAATATCAATTTGTTTGCCGAAGAAACCCCATTAACAGTCGGGAATTTTGCCAATCTTGCTATACGTGGGTATTATGATGGGTTAAAGTTTCACCGGGTTATAGCAGATTTCATGATCCAGGGAGGATGCCCTTATGGATCCGGTACCGGTGGTCCTGGGTACAAATTCGAAGATGAATTTAAACCCAGTTTAAGACACAGTAAACCCGGAATTTTATCTATGGCAAATGCAGGGCCTAAAACTAACGGATCCCAGTTTTTTATTACCCATGTTCCAACTGCATGGCTCGATGGTAAACATTCTGTTTTTGGTGAAGTAGTTGGACCCGAAGACCAGAAAGTTGTAAATGCTATTAACCAGGGAGACAAAATTAATTCCATTACAATCGAAGGAGATACCTCCACGTTATTCGAAAAAATTAAAGACAGGCTTCTCCAATGGAATGAACAATTGGATAAAAACTTCCCTAATCTAAAGCCATAACTTTATACCTTTATTTACGTTTGGGTTTAACATTTTTTTTTAAAGGAGCGGTCTATCTCTTGACAAGAACGCATTAGTCAAGTAATATATAATTTAAAACGTAAACAATATTTTAAATTATTATGAGGCCGTTAATGAAGAAAAAAATCAGCCTGAGAGTAATACGAAGGATATCATTTTATTATGAAGCATTATTGAAATTAAACCTGCCCGATGATTATTATATTTCTTCTACCCAATTGGAAGAGATTACAGGGGTGTCCTGCAATCAGGTCCGGCAGGATTTTTTCTATCTCGGGATATCCATTGGAAAACAGAAAAAAGGTTATCAGGTCAAGAAGTTATTCAAAGAGTTGAAAAAAATCCTATCCATTGATACAGGAGCAGATGTAATTGTCATCGGTGCAGGACGGCTCGGTAGGGCACTCTCGGAATACAAACTGTTTAAAGTACGAAATATTAATGTAAGAGCTCTTTTTGATATCAAAGAAGACCTTGTCGGTCATTTCGTTCATATCAAGGGTGAAGAGATACCTATTTATCATATCGATACACTGGAAGAATACTTAAAAGAGCATCCAAATTATAAAATCGCTTTATTAACGGTCCCGGAACAATCTGCACAAATGCTACTGGATAAACTTGTTAGTTACGGGATAAAAGGGATAGTCAATTTTACACCCCGCATATTAAAAAGACCCGATTCCGCAGCCGATGTACAGATTGTTAACGATTGTATTGGAGCTTCGCTTTATAAAATTGTTTACCAGATCTATCATCAGGATAAAATCCTTCAGGATTAATTCCCGTTCCTGATAGGTGACTGCCGGGCGTTTCTTTTTATAAAAGCATAAAAGGAAAATACGTAAATGTACGTTTTATACGGTTTTCTCTTTTTAGTCTTACTCATTATCAGTGCATTCTTTTCTTCTGCAGAAACTGCGATGCTCTCATTGAATAAAATAAAGCTGAGCGTCAAAGCCAGGAAAAAGAATAAGAAAGCCATTCTTAATTCAAAACTCCTTTCAAAACCCGATGAATTTCTATCCACGGTACTCATTGGTAATAATTTTGTAAATATTGCTGCCGCCTCCATTTCAACTGTCGTATTTACCCAGTTGTTTTACTGGGATCAGCAACTAGGCCTTCTTGTCTCTACATTATTTTCGACAACAGTTGTGTTATTTTTTTCAGAAATAATACCCAAATCCTTTGCCTATAGATATAATGAGAAATTTGCCGATTTATATGCTTATCCCATTCAATTCTTTAAGCATCTTCTTTCCCCATTTGTAAAAATTACTTCCGGTCTTGCTAATCTTCTTTTTAGAAAAGAAGCGTCACCAGATATGGGGAAGGACCTTACCGTTGAAGAAATCAAGCATTTCCTTGCTACCGATATTTCACTCTTTAAATACAATCCCGATTCACTTCGAATGATAAATGTGATTCTCGACATTGC
>JAKAGC010000742.1 GCA_021817755.1 Acidobacteriota bacterium
AATGAAGGGCAAATTTCACATTAAAAAATTATTAATCGGTTCTATAAGCATAATCTCAATATTTCTTTTATTTTCATTTACGGGAATAACAAAAAACCAAATCAAATATTCCGATCTAGTAAAAGGTTTCAAATCACCACCGGATACCGTCAAACCTAGGGTTTATTGGTATTGGATTAGTGATAACATTTCAGCAGACGGAGTTACGAAAGATCTGGAGGCTATGTCTAAAATAGGAATAGGAGGAGCATACATTGGGAATATAGGACTTAAAGACGTGCCTTACGGTAAGGTGAAATTTTTTTCTGACGAATGGTGGAAGATTACCGAACAAGCAGTAAGCACTGCGACTAAACTTGGATTTACAATTGGTATTTTTAACAGTCCGGGCTGGAGTCAGTCCGGTGGTCCATGGATTAAACCGGATGAATCGATGCGCTATCTGGCTACAGCAGAGTTTCATATTGAGGGACCAGAAAAATTCAACGAGAAATTATTAGTACCATACGATAATTTTCAAGATGTGGCTTTACTAGCTTTTCCCACTCCTGAAGATGACAATATGGATATTTCGAAGTTTAATCCTATAATTACTTCAAACTTTAGGATAAAAAATTTACGAAATCTAGTAGATGGCAATTTAACTACGGGGGCAAATTTACCTGATGCAATACCTGAAAAAAATCCCCTTAATATAATTATAAAGGCAGATAAACCTTTTACAGCGAGAAGTTTGACTATATACCCTGAGCCAAATCCTTTTAAGGTTGATTGTGAACTTCAATGTAATGTGAACGGAAATTATGAGACGATTAAAAAGTTTGAATTTGATAGATCCAATCCAGGCAAGAATGTTGGATTTATGCCTTTCGGTCCTGTCTGTGTTTCATTTCCTTCAGTAAAGTCAACAGAGTTCCGAATAATTTTAACCGATCTTCAAGGGAAAGGTGGATTCGAAGAACTTCAACTTTCGGAGGCTCCTAGAATAGAAAGATATATTGAAAAGCAATTGGCTAAGATGCATCAGACACCTCATCCTATGTGGGATGAATATAAATGGTCGAGACAGACTGAGCCGAAGGACAAGAAATTAATTATTAATCCATCTTCAATATTAAATATTTCAAAATATTTGAAAAAAGATGGTACTCTTGTTTGGAATATTCCAAATGGAAAATGGACAATCTTAAGGATAGGGATGGTTCCTACGGGAGTAACCAATTCGCCGGCTCCACCAGAAGGTACGGGTTTAGAAGTTGATAAAATGAACAAAGTAGATGTAGGGAACCATTTTAATGCTTTCATTGGAAAGATCCTTTCACGAATACCAGCAAAGGAAAGAAAATCTTTTAAATATGTTGTTGCAGACAGCTATGAGACTGGATCTGAAAACTGGACTGATGGTTTTGATAAAATTTTTGAAAAAACTTATGGCTATGATCCTATAAAGTGGTTACCCGTTTTCACTGGTAGAATGGTGGGATCGGCAGATCAATCAAATAGATTTTTATGGGATCTCAGAAGATTAATTGCCGATGAGATAGCATATAAATATGTAGGAGGACTGCGCGAAATCAGTAACAAACATGGATTGAAATTATGGTTGGAAAATTACGGACATTGGGGATATCCATCAGAATTTCTCAAATATGGCGGTCAATCCAATGAAGTGTCTGGTGAATTTTGGGCAGAAGGAGACCTTGGAAGTATCGAATTGAAGGATGCCTCTTCCGCGGCTCACATTTATGGTAAAACTCATGTTTGGGCTGAATCTTTTACTGCTGCAGGGAAAACATTTTTGAGATATCCAGGATATCTTAAAAAGCGATGCGATTGGGCATTTACTCAAGGTATAAACAGTACATTATTACATGTTTATATTGAGCAGCCGTACGATAGTCTTTTACCTGGAGTAAATGCACCTTTTGGTACAGAATTCAACCGCTTAAATACTTGGTTTTATCCATCAAAAGTTTTTATCGATTATATACGGCGTTGTAATTTTATGTTGCAGCAGGGAAAACCTGTGGATGACATAGCATATTTTATTGGCGAAGATGCCCCGGTAATGACCGGCGTCCAAGATCCGCCGCTTCCTGACGGATATTCCTATGATTATATAAATGCGGAAGTCATCGAAAAAAGCCTATCAGTCAAAGATGGCAAACTTGTTCTACCCAATGGAATATCATATAGAATATTAGTTCTTCCGAAATTAAACACAATGCGAACCGAATTGTTACGCAAAATAAAAGAACTAGTGTAGTGCCACAGAAATGACTACCCAGTGAGTAAAGATTTTTGTATATTGAGTTATGAAAAAATTAACACAAATACAATTAAGTTCTGAGGGGAAAAAAGTTCTTATAAAATTAGCTAAGGGCAGAAACACAGCACAAAAAGTTGTTCTGCGGGCACAAATAATACTTGCTTATTCCGAAGGTAAGACACAGGAAGAAATTTCCGTTAAATTGTCAACAAACAGAAGAACAGTTGGCAAATGGCTGCGTCGTTATAACCAATACGGAGTGGAATCAATTATAAAAGATGCCCCGCGCAGAGGTAGAATACCTATGATAACAGAAGCCAAAGAAAAACAGATTGTAGAGACTACGCTGCAAACAAAACCAAAGGGAGCTACACACTGGTCAACAAGAACACTGGCAGTCCATTTGGGCGTATCGAAAATGACGACACAGCGAATATGGAAGAAATATAATCTGAAACCTTATTCAGTAAAGAATTTCAAGATAAGCAATGATAAAAATTTTGTTGAAAAAGTAAAAGATGTAGTCGGTCTATATCTGAATCCACCGGAAAAGGCATTGGTAATAAGCGTAGATGAA
>JAKAGC010000743.1 GCA_021817755.1 Acidobacteriota bacterium
TGCAATGGCAAATTCCGGCAGGAATCAATATGTCATATGTTCTATGGGGATTACTCCCCTCCGTATTATCATTAATTCTTGGACTTTCCTACCTTGAAAAGAATACCCCATATAATTGGATACGGCTAATTGGAGCATTACTCTTATATGGAATCGCTACACAAATAACGGAACAAGCACTATTCCTATTCCCCCCTTTTATCCTTGCATTTTGGTGGTATAAAAAATTTGAGAAAAAAAACATTTATCTAATGTCTTTTTTTGCACTAACTGCCGTTTCCGGATATATTCATGTGATATTAACTCCTCGTGTTATGATAAAAATAAATCTTTTAAAGGAAATATTAGACCGGATTTTATCTTTTTTTAAAATGAGCTTGCCTTTCGGTGAAATCAACCCGGTATTCGCTATAGTAATCTTTTTGGGAATTGTTTTAATAGGGCTTATTCTTTTAATTAAACAACCGGATAAAGAGGTAAAATTCAACAGAATTTTTCTTTATATCTTTTTCTTTTGCTGGTCAATCTGTACAATTTATATTTTTATTTTTATGAGTAAACGATTTTTACCCCGATATACTTATTTTTCTTCATTTGGAGTTAGCGCACTTTTATTTCTTTCAATTGAAAAAATACTAAAAATCCCGGTTTTACGGAAATTCAAACTCCAAATTCCTGTTTTGGCTACTATAATACTATTTTCCGGAATTTCAAGATATATTGTTCTTAAGGAGAAATTCACACCGATAAATACTACGTTTAGTATAATCCAACAGGAATTAAATAAAATGGATTTTCCTGAAAATTCTCAAATTGTAATCATGGGTATTAATCCAGTAAACGGGGGTTGGGAAAGATCTAGCGGTTACCTGCAATTCGCGTTAAAACGCCCGGATATTACCGGTTTGATGGGACATGTCAATAATTCCGGATATTATAATTTCCAAAATCACTTTGATTCTCAGAAACGGGGATGGGATAAAGAATCATACACAACTGGGCTCTCGCTTGAATACCCTCTTTTTCTTTTCCTTTTGGATTATAATAATCGGAAGCTAAACCAAATGGACTATCTTCTTCAATGGTGGGAAGTAAAAGAAAATGCTCCCTGGTCTATTTTTCGAGTTGATAGGATTTCCGGGGAGATACTTCCTTATCGTTCAGGTAATGGTATGACAGAATACTTATCGATATTGGAAAAATTAAAATTAACCGGTATTTATCAATCCGATATATTATGGGGCGGTCCCCCTACAAATAGAGAACGGAAAAGACTAAAAGGAAAACCCCTCCCCCAAAGATAATAAATTAAATGATAAAGGAGATATAATTATGATATCCGTTGTCATCCCCATTTATAGGAATGAGCCTTTTATCGATGAATTGTATAACCGTCTAATCGCTAATTTAAGTACAATCACGGAAGACTTTGAACTCATTTTTGTTAATGATTGCAGCCCCGATAATTCTTGGTCAATCATAATCGAGTATGCAAAAAAAGACTACCGCGTCAAAGGAATAAGTTTTTCCAGAAACTTCGGACAGCATATCGCAATTACTGCTGGAATTGCTAAAACATCGGGAGAATGGATCATCGTCATGGATGGAGATTTACAAGATAAACCGGAGGAGATAATTCATTTATACAATAAAGCATGTGAGGGTTATGAAGTTGTTTTTGCCCGGAGAAGAGCACGAAAGGATTCAATTTTAAAGAAACTATCTTCCAGGATATTTTATAAAATTTTTGATATGCTGGCAGGGAGTAAATCTGATCCCAGTGTGGCAAATTTCGGTATCTATTCAAGAAAAGTAATCGATAACTTTATTAAAATGCAGGAACATAGTAGGTTGTTTCCTCAGTTTATTCGGTGGTTGGGATTTAATATTGCTTATAAAGATGTTGAACATGGGGAAAGACAAACCGGAAAATCGGCATATACATTTAGAAAAAAAATGGACCTTGCTATAGACACTATTATATCGATGTCAAATCAACCATTAAAACTATTTATTAAAACCGGATTCCTTCTTTCCTTTTTATCATTCATATATGGAGTTATAATCGTAATTAAATACCTGGTATGGGGAATTCCGGTTCAAGGTTGGACGAGTTTGATTGTTTCACTGTATTTATTAGGAGGATTAATACTGTCTACTATGGGAATTTTGGGATTGTACATCGGTAAAATATATGATGAAGTAAAAAACCGGCCACTCTATATAGTAGATGAAACGATAAATTTTTCTAAATAAGCTCTATTAAATTTTCAAAAAATATTGAGGGGAAAAAAATGAGAACTTATAATTTAAAGGAAATTAAAAATTATTGGGAATCCCAGGTAGAAAAACACAAACATTCACCTGCTGCATCCTGGTCCGATACCCCGGTAATCGAATTGGAGATTAATGCTATCCAGAATTATTTAGAAGATGGAGATTCAGTACTGGATGCAGGGTGCGCAAATGGTTATTCTACTATTCGCTTTGCATTAAAACGTAATATTCACATTTTAGGGATCGACTATATTTCTAATATGATCGAGCAAGCCAATGAAAATTTGAAGCATTGGAGAGATAAAATAACGGGTTCTATTTCATTTGAAGTTCAAAATATTATGTGTATCCAAAAATCCGTTAATAATTATAATAAAGTAATCATTAAACGTGTTATTGCCAGTCTGGGTGAATATGAGAAGCAATTGCATGGAATCCGCGAATGTGTCCGGGTTCTTAAACCAGGAGGACTCTTGCTTCTTTCTGATGCCACTTTACAAGGTTGGAGAAAACTGAATTCTTTTCGTAAAGAATGGCAACTCCCCGAAATCCCCATGCCCATATTCA
>JAKAGC010000744.1 GCA_021817755.1 Acidobacteriota bacterium
AGGTTATTCATGGATCGATTCAATTCATCTTCCATTGCTTTGAGGATTACATTTTCATTGGGATTGGGTGTGCTTGCTCCTACATGTTCGATCCGTGCAAGAGTGGAAAATACCATTAATACGATTAAAACGATTCTTAGTGATTTTTTTACTTTAAGATGCATATAAACTCCTTGAAAATTTTTATTGCAGGTCTTGAAAACTAAGAATGTAGTATAAAAAAAATTTCTCTTTTTGTCAAAGGTTATAAGGAAATTATGGATTGTTTGGGGGTATTAAAAGAAAACATGGCAAAACGAAGCGAAAATTTAACAATTTATGGGCTTAGAATTAGTTAATTATATAATTTTAACGATTTAAAAATTGCCATAAACATTTATATAATGATGTTATTGCGGCGTTTGATTTTTAAATTTTGAAAAAAGGGGGTTGACATTTGTATTCGAAATGGTATATCATACTTATGGTAACAAAATTATACGTAATAGGAGGTGAAGTATGAAACTTCTGAATAAAAAAATTGCAAAAGAATTGGAAGGTATCTTCAAAGAATTCAAAAAAGACGTGACCGTCAAGTATTTTACACAGGAAATCGAATGCCGTTATTGCCGCGATACACACCAGATGTTGGAAGAATTGGCAGGAGTAACGGATCGTATTAAATTGGAAGTCTACGATTTTATTAAAGATAAAGATCAAGCAGAAAAATATGGAGTGGAGCACATCCCCGCTATAGTTGTTATGGATGAAAAAGATTATGGAATCAAGTTTTATGGAGTTCCCGGCGGATATGAGTTCAGCTCATTGATCGAATCTTTTAAGCTTGTTTCTACTGGTGAAACGGGACTTTCAAAAGAAACGATGGCCTTTCTGGATAAACTGGAAAATGATGTTCATTTACAGGTTTTTGTTACCCCAACCTGCCCATACTGCCCGGGCGCGGTAATTCTTGCCCACAAAATGGCTTATTATAGCTCGAAAGTAAAAGCAGATATGGTTGAAGCAACTGAGTATCCTGAATTGGCTGTAAAATACAATGTAATGGGCGTTCCTCGTACGGTAATCAATGAAACCCAGTACCTGGAAGGTTCAGCACCTGAAAAAATGTTGATTGATAAGATCAAAGCATCATTGAAATAGTTTACTGAATAAACTGAAACCGGTAATCCTATTCAATGTTTTGGATATGAGATTTTCGGATGGAACGAATAATCGAAATTACTTCGATTATTCGCTCCAGGTTAATTTAAAATTAAGTTCTTTTTTGATTTATAATTGCCAGGAATAACCGACTTTCATGAATAATGTACGGTTCTTTTGAGTTAAAGAGTATTCCTTGAGTCCCTGGTAATTATCGGAATAGCCAAGGAATAAGACAGTACGGGGATTGAGCTGGTAAGAGAATAAAAATTGTGTAAATAACGTTTTAAATTTGGGATCAACGGGAAAGAGATAATTATCCGTATTGTATAAATAATTCACATATTGAATAATCGATCGCAGGAAAATCCGGGTATTAAAGTGATACATAAGGGTACCCTGGAAAATATTAGCAGTATATAACGAAAGATTGTTTACCTTCATCTTTTCATAATTATGGCTCAACGATAGATTGACATGTCTTCCGAAATTGATTGTGCTTTGGGTATAAAAACGGAGGCGTTTTCCTTTTCGCGAATTGTCATAATCGATACGGTCACCGAATTGCGTGGTGAAATTAAGCCAGATATCACGATGAGGTTGGAAATTGGTGTTAAAGCTTGCATAATATAAGGGGTATACTTTCCCGTTGTAAGCAGTTCGTGAGTGATATGCTTCTATATTTACATAGGATTGCATTTTCCCTTGTATAAACAAATAGAATGTCTGGGTTTCATCGAGTAAATTATTGTGGCTGTCTCTACTGAAACTTAATTCGATTTCAGGTGAAATAACAGCCCAGAATGAATTATTTTTCAACCACCTGTAATTGGTTCCAATGTAAAATATACTATAACCGACTTGTGGATTATATCCAAGATCAGCCCGGAAATTTTCACCGAACTTCCTATACCCGGAATATGCATTTACATTTCGAGAATTATAATTATAAGAGAAGAGAATTGCATTATCTGAAAAGGTGTTTTCAGGTTGATTATAATTTTTTGCGATCTCTGTGGAGTAACGGGTACTTGTTCCGAGGAACTGTATTTGGATTTTATTCCTTGGTGTGATTCGAGCTAGTGTATCAATTCCATAAACCCGGTTGAAATAATCACCACTTTCACGATTGGTAAAAAGAGCTCCAATGGTATACCGGGAGCCAAAATCCCTTTTATACCGAAGAATTGCAGCAAGAGAATTATCATCGAGAGATACCTGGCTGGAACTCTCGGCCCCGGGGAATATAATATTCGTGATATCATCCTGGACGAGGTAAGCACCGACGGTATTCTTACCTTCTTTTCCGCTTAATTTCACTCCCCAAATGGGAGAACGCAATGAACGTGTATAAATAATCCTGAGAGGAGAGCTGAAAAAATCCGATCCCTCTGTAAAGAAGGGTCTTTTTTCTTCGTAATACAATGCAAAGGGTTGATTGATATCGAGTTGCCGGGAGTCTGCTTCAACTTGTGAAAAATCGGGTTTAATAGTTCCATTGAGAACGAGGTTGGTGGTAAGACCCCATTTTACTGTAAGACCGGGATCGAATTTCTGGGTTTCTTTATAGAATTTTCCATCGGGGAAAGGTTTTTTGATATCGGTCTTAATGCCTGTCAATGTGGGCATGATTTCGATGTTTTTTCCGGGTTTTATATTTTCAAATCCGGTAATTTTAAGAAATTGGGATTGGTATGAGT
>JAKAGC010000745.1 GCA_021817755.1 Acidobacteriota bacterium
AATGAAGGAACCTTCAGTAGAGAATTTATATTTAAAAAGAACCGGGATTTCGATATAGTTCAAAACTGTATCGATCTTAGCTGAGCCGCCGGATTCTTTATATTCATGACCTTTCTGGACATAATATGCTTCTGGTTGGATTACAATATTATCTGTAAGTGCATAACCATAAAACAGACCAAACTGGAAACCAATCAAGGCTTTTGAGTCTGCTCCGGAAATTGAATCCATAGATGTTAATTTGGACATATTGACACCAGCTTTAATTCCAACTTCTCCCATTACGTTAAGGCTTAAACCTAATACTAACGCTGCAACAACACACAGTACTTTTAAACTTTTCATTGTTCTTTTCCTCCGTATTTATTATTGGATTCAGGGTCGGTCCTGAGTCTCAATAACTTTTTTACCTGTCGCAAACTTTCGACTACGCCAGGATTAACAGCTCGAGTGAATTTATAAGAAAACATATCATCAAAATGGCTGTTTTCCTTTTCCCACTCTAGCCATTATCACTTGTTTCCATGCGTTGTTTTAATAAGACAATATCCTCGTTTTTCGCATCATAACAAGCTTGATTTAAGATATCACAAAAAATTTTGAAAATCAAGTATTGACAATTATATTTTTTTGAAAGATCAAATACCTAATTTTTTTAGCTTTTCATAAAGTGCAGTTCGGCTTATATTTAATTCTTTAGCCACAAGACTCTTATTCCACCTGTGTTTTTCAAGTAACTCAGAAATTCGGTTCTTCTCAGTTTCCGGGTTCCAGTTCGATGGATCATTTGCCTCGTAAAATTGGACGATTTCTTCTTTTAGCATATCCAGATCAATGATATCATTTGTTTCAGAAAGACTCAGAATTTTAGCCATTTCATTCTCAAACTCCCTGATATTTCCCGGCCAATCGTAGATTTCCATCGCATGAATTGCTTTATCTGAGAACCCTTTAATCATAATACCCATCTCATGTGAAGAGACTTCCATAAAATGATTGATAAGAGGAACAATATCCTCTTTTCGTTCCCTTAGAGGTGGAACCCGGAGAGTGACATGGGCTATTCTATAATAAAGGTCTTCACGAAAAAGTTTTTGTTGCATTAAATCTTTCACATTCTTATTTGTAAGACAAATGATACGCAAATCTACTTTAATCGGCAAATTTCCCCCTACCCGGTAGAATTGCCCTTCTTGTATAGTACGTAGAAGCTTCGCCTGGAGATTCATCGGCATATCCCCGATTTCATCCAACACAAGAGTACCACCCGAAGCCAGTTCCAGTTTTCCTTTTCTCTGGCTTGTTGCATCCGTAAATGCCCCTTTTTCGTGCCCAAACAATTCATTCTCCATCAAATTTTCCGGAATTGCAGCGCAGTTTAAGGCGATAAAATTTGCCCCATTCCGTCTTGAATTGAAATGAATAAAGCGTGCAAGAAGTTCTTTTCCTGTTCCAGTTTCACCTTCCACTAATACAAATAAATCCGAACGCGCAATTTTTTTACATTGTGACAGCAGATTCAGCATCCGTGTATTCGTAGTAATAATACGTGGTGTTTTTTCTTCCACATCCACCTGTTTAATTACCGGCGGTTGCTCTAACAATGAATGAATCACCGAAATCTCTATTGAAAGCGCTTCAAGAAAATCTACAATAACATGAGAAGCCGGAGTATCATTCATATAAATCAGGACCAATGATTGATTTTGATTCCTTATCTGGACAGGAAAAGAACACAAATAAATTGTATCTGTTACTTGAAAATTCTTAAATGCTTCCTTATAAATATCTTTATTTTTAACTACTTTGTTGAATTCAGGCATCAGATGACGCGAATAATTCCACTGTGATTCGATTTTCACCAAACGATCCTTCCGTGAGACAAGAAGAAGCGAACCCGATTTCAATGTAGCTTTCAGTAGACCTTCCGCGTCTTTGAACAGGTTCCCGTAACTCTGTATTGAGAATCCGATTTGTAAAAGTTCAACCAAAGGTTCCGTATAAAGGATGTTCAAAGCTTCTGTCGTTTTTTCTGCATGAGCAGCCATCACATCTGAAATTTGTTTAAATAATGGTTGAATTTTATCTGATAGAACAAATTCTTCCGCAGATCCTTCTTTTAGGAAGAATTTCATATATCCAACGCGGAACCATTGATTTATTCCGATCCGTGCTTCTTTAATTTCCCCTGCTTCCGTAAAAATTCCATTAGTCGAGCCCAGGTCTTTGATATCGATTCCATTAGGGAGAACGTCTATTTCTGCGTGTTCTTTCGACACAAATGCTTCATCGATAAAAAAGTCACATTTTTTTGATCTTCCCACTAGGATAATCTTTTTATCCAATGGAAATTTTTTTATAAAACCGTTTCGTAGATATAAGAGGTATAGCATGCGCTAATTATATCAGAAAAAAATTATAGGTACAATGCACTCATGTTTTAAAACTTTCATCAATTTAACAAATAGATTGAATCAGTTAAAATTACTATTACTCTATCGCATTCGAATAAATCTATAGTAAAAATTCAATCTCAGTGAAAAACTCATTCACAGCCAAATTCCTGTTCAAAAATATTTCAAATCGCTAAGCCTAATTGGATAAATTTTAAGATGGGAGATAATTCTTCAATTCTTTGACTAATTTATGAACAGTTGTAGAAGGATTATTTGCTCCCGGATTCCATGAGGGATATTTGCTTAATAATTTTTCAGCATTTTTAATTGCAGTATCCATACGACTTTCTAATTTTTTATACATATCCTCACTATTTTTCAAATATTTGGATTCAAGGAGTTTAGTCAATCTGTCTTCATATTCCTAGCGTGTGAT
>JAKAGC010000746.1 GCA_021817755.1 Acidobacteriota bacterium
GTAGTGATTTGCCATATTTAAGCGTCGATGTATAACATTTCAGTAGCGAGTTGTCACATTCAAGCGTCGATGTATAACATTTCAGTAGTGAGTTGTTATATTTCAACGTCGATGTATAACATTTCAATAGCGAGTTGTTATATTTCAGTGTCGATGTATAACATTTCAATAGCTGTTAGTCATTCAAAAGAACCAGTTTGCATATAATAAGGAGATTGAAACGAAATTCAAAGAGTGATAAACGAAATTTTAAATGAACGATGGTAAAATTTGTGTGAGCTATTCGAGGTTTTGCAATTAATTTACTTCATCAAGAAATTCTTCCAATGTTTTTTCTTTAATAATACCCTTTTGTTGTTTTTTTACTTCCCGGCAAGCCTGACGAAGTCCTAATAATATCCTTTGTTTTTCTTTTAAGGCCTCCAACTCTTCTGTCAATGAGGTCCAAATCTGAAAAGGAACGATGACCTCCTGTCGTTTTCCTGCTGGGTCTGTCACATACTTTATTTTATTATAAGAAGTGTTTAAATTCATATTAATTACCTTCGCTCAAATTATAATACTATTAAACCTGGAAAAAATCAACATTTTACGAATAATGACTCACCAATAGTACATAATACATATTAATTCAAACACTATCCATTGATCCGTTCTCAATAGATTTAATTTAATTTTGGCATTTTATAACCACGAAATTAACTACTAATCTATAATTTCAATTCATTAATAAGTCATTTTTTATATTCGTATGGCTGATTAAACTCGATTTTTTCTATGTCGCCACGGTAGTAATAAAAATCCCCTTCTTTTAATTTCCATAACACATCCACATGAAAGGGAATTCGACCGGCTTCCGTTTCCCGGTAATCGCTGGGTATCGCTTCCCATTTATCTCGAATAAAAGAACCTCCGGCATCTCTGAACCGTTCTTCCATCAATTTAGTAATCTGCCCTTCATTATTAACCAAAATTATTGCGCTTGCAGATACTCCTTTATAGGATATCGTTACGCGTGAGGGTTCGGAATCGATAGCTTCCCACTCCAAATATGGAGAAACCAAAGCCGTTGGAAACCACATCATCTCACCTAAGAAACGTCCAAGTGCTCCTTCATCCATCTCAAACCCTTTTGCATCCACCAATGTAAAATAGGATAAGAATTTCACAAGCATATATCCTTTCCCTTCAAATAGCATATCCCTGGCGATTATAGGTAAAAATGAAACGGGAAAGACTTTTCCCAACCAGATAAATCCTGGATTATGAACCGTATAATACTGTTCAGCTTTCATCTTCCACCATTTTTGATTTATCCCTGTTCTGAAAAAGCCAGTTTGTTTCATTCGAACAGAATGAGTATATTCTTTACCTATGATTTTTGCGTATCTCAGATAACGTTGAACCGGTTCAGGTAAATTTGAGATATCCGCTTCAGTAATAATCCGTGGTGGGTGTAACTTATTTTTTGAGAACAGCGTCACAATTTCCTTTTGAATTTTTCGTTTCATATTTCACCTTTCAAATCAAGAAAGGTTATATTTTAATAGAAAATACGATTTGTTTCAATTATTACTTTGACTAGCTCTCCGTTTCTGAATGCGTTTTATCGATTTGCTCACGATGATGAGTAAAAAATAGAGTCTCCGGTGCAAATCCACTGTATAAGAATTTTTTTAATTCTTTCCCATTCTGAACTTCCATTTCCGGATTTTCAGGTAAAGGCCAATGAAGTTCTTTATATAATTTAAAACGGTGAATATCAAAAGCAGAGCGGATTAATTTACCATAAACTTTTGCAGCGGAGAGTATATGTCGATATGCTACAAATACAACTATTAAACCGATTCCGATAGCCCAATAAAACCAAATTCCCCAGAAAAAAAATAGCAATCCCCAGAGCAATATCTGAATTCGTTCATCCAGACATTTCCTGGCAGAATTCAATTCTTTTTTTGCATCATCAGGTAAAACAAACCAAAACCTGGGCCACACAGTAGTAATCTCAAGACCATATCGTACTTCCGGGTACTCCTCTGCCGCACTTAATATATTCCCAAAGCGAAATGGCATAAAAAAATCTGGTGATAAGGGGAAACCGGCGAGGTTTTCTTCAAGCGAATCATATTCAATTTTTTCACTACGTTTCAATTTTGCTTTATCACTATTTGATGCCAATTCATTCCATCGAGCTTTTTTGCGTTCTATCTTTCTTAATACTCTCTTAGTGAGCCATGTACGAAATCCAATGAATGGTTTAGGAAAATATCCTTCGAGAATATGAGAAAAAGATAAAGAAATCCACTCAACAATTTCTATAGAAACAACCAGCATCAATATGAAAATAATAGCTATAACTATACTTAAGCCGGAAGAAATTTCTTTAAAAAAATCAAAAAAATCATTCCTCAAATTAATATCCACGCAGGATATATACCATACCCATCCTCCCATACTCCAAAATCCAATAGACATTGCTAAAGTCATCGGAGTACAATTCTTTATTATTTTTTTGCTTATGTCCTTAGTTAATCCATTAACCATTTTACCTCCTGATTAGATGAAAGCTCTGGTTAATTAAAATAAAAAATTTATGATATGCTAAATCTGCGGAGGATGTCTTTTTTCAATAATTTTTTTCAGAATTGACCCGCATGTTAAACAACATTCTCCTTTAAAACGAATAAACCCCCTGAAATGTTCCGGTTTTTTGGAACACTCATAAATATCAAAATCATGCTCAGGGGAACTAGTGGGTTTTAAAACATCCTGGTAAAGACTCAAAGATAGATTTTTCCAAGTTTTCAAAAATTCTTCCAATTCC
>JAKAGC010000747.1 GCA_021817755.1 Acidobacteriota bacterium
G
Organism: Acidobacteriota bacterium; assembly: GCA_021817755.1. Taxonomy (GTDB): domain Bacteria; phylum Acidobacteriota; class Aminicenantia; order UBA2199; family UBA2199; genus JAKAGC01. The sequence goes on from JAKAGC010000747.1 coordinate 2, forward strand.
AAATGGAAGAGTGGGGAAATACCTACTTGTATAAATCAATTAAATTGGGATCAGATAAACCGCGTATTTCAATTCTCACTTCGACTGGGGAAGCTATTTTAAAACAAAAATAGCAGAGATGGGATCAGGCTCTTGCTTGTTATATTTCAATTGAAAAATCCGTAACCATACGTTATACTAATGGCATGGTAGATAATAAATTTTTTAAATACTTTTTTACATTAATACGGAAGGGATCCCCCTTTGAAAGGAATAAACGATGAAATTCGCAAAAAATAAAATATATTTTCATATATGTACAATAGTGATAATTCTCTATTTTTCAATCGCAGCAAATGCTGCAACCGGAACTGTTTCAATCGTAGTGGACCAATCCTCGATAAATATTATGCCCGATAAAGATAATCACCTGGTATTTCTTGGAAAATGTTCAAATCAGGGGACAGGGGATGGGATTAAAGTGACGATCACAATTCAATTATTCGATTCAAAAAATAATTACATCGGGCACGCATCCTCGATGGTGATGGGTGGAAAATGTGTGATGTTAACTGATACGGGTGAGTACACTTTTGCACTGGGAGCTAATGAAACGGGATTTTTTAAAGTAATAACTGGAAGTGATTTTCATCCATCGACAACGGTCTTATACAGTTTTAGCTATGAAACATCTGCATTCACAGTTTTGAATGCATCCCCGGAAATAACTGGAACCCCAGTTTTCTCTATTTCTGATGGCTATCCGGTAGTAAACGGGGAAGTAAAAAATACGAGTTCATCTTATTTAATCTACTTTACAGAAATTTATATGGCGATTTTCGATAATTCAGGAAAAATGACCGGATTAGATGGGGTTTATATTAGTGGGAACAGTTACGATTATGGTTCAGGTACGACAGACTCGGCATTATATACAAATGAAACGGGTACATATTCTTTACCATTCTCATTAAAGACATCTATCCCCTCAAATTATTCAGCATTTTTTAAATTTAAAGAAATAAAAGATACTACAAAACCAGAGAAGTATCCACCCTTTGGTTCGATGGATACACCGGTAGAGAATTCAGTAGTATACGGTAGTATTCCTGTTTCAGGTTGGGCGTTGGATGACAGAGAAATAGATGTTGTAGAGATATACCGTGAAACTGAAAACGGGATGGTTTACATCGGAACTGCTGATTTTGTGGAAGGTGCGCGGCCGGATATTGCAAAAGCATTCCCGGATTACCCTGATAATGAGCGCGCAGGATGGGGGTACTTATTACTTACCAATACATTTCCTGGAAACGGAAACGGTACATTTAAACTCTATGCTATTGCCCGCGACAAGTCAGGGAAATCAGCCACTTTAGGCAGTAAAACGATTATTTGCGATAATGCAAATTCAACACGTCCTTTCGGAGCTATCGACACTCCTTCTCAAGGAGGGGTGGCTTCGGGGAAAAAGTATATAAATTGGGGATGGGCGCTTACACCCTTCCCCAATATGATCCCAATTGATGGTAGCACGATGGGTGTGTATGTAGATGGAAAATTAAAAGGAAACCCGGTTTACAATCTTTTCCGGGAAGATATCTCGACTCTGTTTCCGTATTACATGAACAGCAGCGGACCGGTTGGTTACTATACGTTAGACACAACTCCATATAAAAATGGAACCCATACAATTTACTGGGTAGTAACAGACACGAAGGGAAACACATCGGGTATAGGAAGCCGTTATTTTTCTATTTCAAACAATTCAAGCTCTCCAACCGCTATGGATGACTCCGGTATTAAATCCGAGGGTAACATCTCCCCTATTTCCAAATCCAGAGTCTATAAAAGTAATGATAATACATTATTGGTGATGAAGGGTTATAACGATGATTCGATTTATAAACTCAATAAAGAGCCGGATGGATATTTTTCCCTCACACTTCATGAAATGGAATGGGTAAAAATTTGTTTCGAAAATATCGGGAAGATAACCGAAGGATACATAGTTGAGGGTAATACTCAAACACAACTGCCTGTTGGTTCAACTTTGGACACAGAAGAAAATGTTTTTTATTGGACTCCGGGGCCGGGATTTATCGGAAAGTACCGATTTGTTTTTATTGAAAAAACCGGGATAGAAACTCAATCATCAAATTCCAATATTGAATTAATTATAGAAATTATCCCGATGCAATAATTCTTGCATGACTTTTAGGGTATCGTTTGTTATAATAATATGGTGGAAGAACAACCTGTATTAACTGATGATGATATAATTCGTTCAATTCGAGAGGGGCGGACACGGGATTATGAAATCCTGGTGAACCGCTACAATAAACGAATTGTAAATTTCATCCACAAAATGATTTTCGATTATGATGAGGCGATGAGCCTGGCACAGGATGTCTTTGTCCAGGTCTTCCAGTATCTTAAAAATTATAAATACCAGGATAATTTCCAGGCTTTTTTATTTGTTATTGCCAGGAATAGAACATTTAATTATATTAAAAAGCATAAACGGATGTCCTGGTTTTCCAGGTTTCAAAGCGACAGTGGGAAACAACCGGAACACATGTTCATCACGATGGATAACCAGCAAGATTCAATGGAAACGGATGAACAGGATGCCATCATCACAGAAGCATTAAAGACTCTTAATGAAAATCAACGTCTCGCTTTGATATTAAAAGTATACCTGGACTTTTCGTATAATAAAATTTCAGATATTACGGGTTGGACAATTCCTAAAGTCGAAACACTTATATCTAGAGCGAAAACCAATTTAAAAAAAATCATAGCAGAAAAAAACCTGCAAGAAATCAGACATTCGAATGTTATA
>JAKAGC010000748.1 GCA_021817755.1 Acidobacteriota bacterium
AAAAATAGTAGTTCCGGTGATGATATGAGAATTGAAATTCCCGGTATATCGATAAAGAATATAAGAAAGAGCTGCGTTTAAAATTATAAATAATGTATAATCATTTTCTTTACTTAGATTTTTTAGTTTTAATAAAAAATCCCCATTAATACTAAAATCACAGGCTTCATATTGAGGTACCGTTCCATCGATCTTTTTTTTATCATAATTAAAGATAGATTTAACCGGATTGGTTCCAAGCTTATCCTCCCAATATTTTTTTTCCTTTTGATGTTGGCTAGCAGCCAACTTTAATTGGTACGAATAGGTACTCACTTTCATATTTTACTCCTCAACCGATTTCTGGCTCAAATCAGATATATCTTTTTAAAAATTTTGATATTACAACAAAATTTCCTCAAACTCGGTTTCCTCCGATTCACCGGTTTTGAAATCCCATTTTGTAAGTGAGATGTAAGCACACAATTCCCGTGGAGTGGGGTTCTTAAATATCTCTGCAAGGGATATTTCGATATCGAAAACCTGATGAATCTTTGTCAACAAGATTGTGGCCTTTAATGAATGACCTCCTAATAAAAAGAAATTATCGTCCATACTAATGGATTCTTTATCTGTTCCTAAAACAGAAGCCCAGATTTCCACCATTTTTTCTTCTGTTTCATCAGCAGGTGAAATGAACCCTTCCTTTGCTTTCAATTGAGGCCGTGGTAACCGTTTAAGATCAGCTTTACCGTTTGGATTTAAGGGAATATTTTCCAATTGAACAAAAGCCTGGGGTATCATGTATTGAGGAATATTCTTTCCAAGATATTCTCTTAAATCTTGTACCGAAATTTCTCCTTCATAAGCGACGATATAGGCACAGAGAAATTTTTCCGTAGATTCTTCTTCACTTAAAGCCACGACAACCGCATCTTTAATATTGTCATAACTAAGAAGATAATTCTCAATCTCCCCTATTTCAATTCGGTATCCCCTGATCTTAACCTGGAAATCGATTCTGCCGAGAAATTCGATTTGTCCATCATCAAGCCATTTTGCCAGATCCCCGGTTTTATATAGCATATCAGCTTTTGGTAATTGCCCACGTTGAGAAAGCGCATCCCTAACTTTTCCGAAACATTTTATAAATCGATCTGACGCCAATTCAGGATTATTTAGATAACCGTTTGACAACCCTTCACCACCGATATACAATTCGCCGGGAACATTGACTGGACACAGATTCATGGATTTATCATAAATATACAATGAAGTTCCATTAATAGTATAACCAATGGGAATTCCAGTTAAAGCGTTATACTTAACTACATCTATTGGGTTCAGCTCAACAGCAGTCGATATAATAGCCGCTTCTGTGGCGCCATATTGGTTAAACACCCTACAACGTGGACTTAATAATTTGAATAACTCCTGTACAAGCACCAGAGTTAATTTTTCACCGCCCATAAGCAAATATTTCAATGGAGTTAATGGTTTGCCCAAATCCACAATATAACGGCATTGAGTGGGTGTCACATGCAGTATTGATATATCCTGTTTATGGATAAAATCTACCATGTTTGATGGATTTAAAAGGATTTCATCATTTATCATAAATAAGGAAGCACCGGAAATTAAGGTTATAAAAATTTCCCACACCGACCAATCGAAGAAAAATGAAGGAGTTTGAACGGTTCGATCGGATGTTTGAAAATGAAGATTGGAATACCCCCAATAGTATAAGGGAGTCAAATTGGCATGAGAAATCGGTACCCCTTTGGGATTACCTGTTGAACCGGATGTATAAAGAATATAAGCATAATCCTCCACAGAGACATAATCCTGTTCTGCATCGACAACCTCTACTTCACTTCTATGTTTCTTTTCCTCTTCAAAAAATTCCGCATTAACAAGCACACGGGCTCCACTATCTTCAAGGAGGTATTTAATGCGATTCTCCGGGTTCTTGGGATTGATAGGAACATAGGTACACCCTGTTTTTAATATACCGAGTACACCGACGATCATCTCTATGGAGCGATTAATACTAATAGCAACCAGATCACGTGGAACGATTCCTTGCATTTTTAAATAATGACTGAATCTCAGGGTTTCTTGGTTAAGTTGCCGGAAAGTTAGTTGAACCGGTAATTCGCTAAGGGCAATATGATCGGGAGTACGTTCCACCTGTTCATCAAAGAGTTGCGGTATGGTTTTATTCCATGTCCCGGGAGTTTCTTTCTGTTGATTGAATTCAAAAATAATTTGTTCTCTTTCTTCCTGAGTAATCATATCTATTTCAGAAATCTGAATTTGCGGATTTTCAGCAATAGAGAATACGATATTTTTAAAATACCGTATCAGTCGTAGAATGGTTTGCTCTTTAAATAACCGGGTGCAATATTGGAAAGAAAAATGAAGCGCTTCATTGGATTGAAATGCCACAAGGGTAAGATCAAATTTGGCGATTTTACTTTCGTAATCGACAGGTTGTAATTGAATATCCAAATTTTTATCGATTACTGTACTCTCCATATTCTGAAGTGCAAACATTACATCGAATAATGGATTACGCGCTGTGTCACGTTTAATTTGCATACTCTCAAGAATTTCTTCAAAGGGATATTCCTGATTTTCGAATGCTTCCAGGGTTGAATGTTTTACAATATCTAAAAACTGGTTGTAGGTCATGGAATCATTTGAAGTATTTCTTAGTGCAAGAGTATTAACGAACATCCCTATAATATTTGCCAATTCGGGGTGTCTCCTACCTGCCACGGGAGTACCGATTATTATATCATCCTGACGGCTTAAACGGGATAATAGAATATGTA
>JAKAGC010000057.1 GCA_021817755.1 Acidobacteriota bacterium
AGGTGAAGAAATGTTCGATCTATTTAGAACAGTACACAGTGAATATGTAGTAGCCCTTAATCGGATAGTAGAATTGGACCTGGCAGGTAAGAACCAGGAAGCGTTAGGTCTCTTGGATGGAGAAGCGTTAAAAGCAAGAGAGGCGACAACAAAGCATGCACTGGAAATTAGAAAGTTGAATATAGAAGCGGCAAAGCTTACATCTGAAACCAATACGAAAATGGCCGATAGTTCAGTGTTAAGATTTATTATCATCGGTATTATCGGATTCTTTTTAGCCATTGGAATTTCTCTTCTTATGCGTAATAATATTAATAAAATTATTGAAGGGCTTAAGAGTGAAACCAAAAATTTAATAGATGCTGCCATTGATGGAAAATTAAATACGCGTGCTGATCCTCAGCGTATAAATTTTGAATTCAGGGATATCCCCCTCGGTGTCAATAAAGTACTCGATGCTGTAATCGGCCCCTTGAATGTTGCTGCCGATTATGTCGATAAAATATCCAGGGGAAATATTCCCACTAAAATTACCGATTCTTATAATGGTGATTTCAATACCATTAAGAATAATTTAAATCAATGCATCGATGCTGTCGATGCTCTGATAAATGATGCCAATATGTTATCCAATGCCGCCGTTGAAGGGAAACTCTCCACCCGGGCCGATGCTGCAAAACACCAGGGTGATTTCCGTAGAATCGTTGAAGGTGTCAATAAAACACTCGATGCCGTTATCGGTCCTTTAAATGTGGCTGCCGATTATGTCGATAAAATTTCCAAAGGCGAGATGCCTCCTCCAATCACTGATTCTTATAATGGTGATTTTAATATTATTAAAAATAATCTGAATTTGCTTATCGTTTCACTTAATAAAATTACCGAAGTAGCCAGGCAGATGGCCGATGGAAACCTGCGGATCGAAGTCAAAGAACGCTCCGATAAAGATGAATTAATGAAATCCATTGCAACCATGCTTAGCAAAATGACCGGAGTCGTCAATGAAGTAATGGCTGCTGCCGATAATGTCGCTACCGGAAGTGAACAATTAAGCGCTTCTTCAAACAACATGTCGCAAGGTGCAACTGAGCAGGCTGCTTCTGCCGAAGAGGTTTCTGCTTCTATCGAGCAAATGGCATCCAGTATCCAGCAAAATGCTGAGAATTCCTTACAAACTGAAAAAATTGCGATTAAAACTGCTGAAAATGCACGTATGGGAGGTAAAGCCGTAGCCGAAACAGTAGAAGCTATGAAAGATATTGCAAATAAAATTACCATCATCCAGGAAATCGCCAGGCAAACCAACCTTCTCGCTCTTAATGCTGCTATCGAAGCAGCCCGGGCTGGTGATCACGGTAAAGGCTTCGCTGTTGTCGCTTCCGAAGTCCGAAAACTCGCCGAACGAAGCCAGCAGGCAGCAGGTCAGATTACCACTGTTGCTACTTCATCTGTTCAGGTTGCCGAAAGAGCCGGACAAATGTTGAATAACATTCTCCCCGATATTCAAAAAACCGCTGAACTGGTTCAGGAGATTTCTGCTTCTTCCAATGAACAGAGTAGGGGAGTTGAGCAGATCAGCCGTGCTATTCAGCAGTTAGATCAGGTTATTCAACAGAATTCCGCCTCTGTGGAACAATCCGCCGCCACTGCCGAAGAACTCTCCTCGCAGGCCGAACAACTGAAATACTCTATCGAGTTCTTCAAAGTCGGAAATGTATCTTCTGATTCCATTTCTAATTATGATCGTTCTTCCATTTCTTTATCCACTACGCCCCGAAGGTTAGCACATAAACTTGAAAAACCTATTCGATCATTGAAACCAGGGCACAGTGCTCTTAAAGACAAAATTACCTCGAAGCATCAAGAGCATCATAATGGGATTTCACTTAAACTCGATGATAGAGGGGATAAGGATGATGAGGAATTTGAAAAGTATTAATACTTCCGTCACATTCTCTTTCGATGACTCGGATATGTTCCCAGGAGATTAAATATGGTTGATGAACAAAACGTACAAACAATAAATAATCAGTACCTTGCGTTTAAACTTGCTGATGAAATTTATGCCATTGAAATCGGACAGGTGCGTGAAGTACTCGAATTCATTTCAATATCTAAAGTCCCCAATATGCCCGAATTTATGCGCGGCGTAATTAATCTTAGAGGTGCCGTTGTCCCAGTTGTGGATTTACGCCTGAAATTCGGAATGACTCAAACTGAAAAAACTATCGATACATGCATCATTATAGTCGATATTATGATCGACAGTGAGAATACCATGCTTGGTGTTCTTGCAGATTCCGTTCTTGAAGTCATTGAATTGGAATCCACTCAGATTGAACCGCCACCCAAAATTGGCCTTCGATTAAAAACTGATTTCATCAAAGGTATGGGAAAACAGAATGAACAGTTTCTCATCTTGCTGGATATCGACCATGTATTCAGTACCGATGAATTATTAATTGTCCGTGACGGTTCCGGCAGTAATTAAACATCAAAAACATACTCTTCTTTTGGATGGGGCAGGCCCTTGCCTGCCCTTTTTTTTCTCTTGACCTGTAGAGCCAAATATTGTATATATTATAGATGAAAGAATTTAGCGATGACCAATACTGTTTTGTTTGTGGAAGAGAGAATCCTTTTGGCCTTCATTTAAAATTTGAACACAACCCGGATACCCAAACTGTTTCCGTCATTAAATCGTTTCCAAGAGAATTTCAGGGATGGCACGGTGTTCTTCATGGTGGTATTATTTCAACTGTTCTCGATGAAACTATGTTTTATGCAGTTGCACACCGTGGGATTAAATGTGTCACTGCTGAACTTACCGTTCGTTTTAAACATGCGGCTAAGATTGATACTATTTACACCATTTCTGCTGATGTAACAGATATACGCGACCGGTTGATTTTTACTAAGGGTAAAATCACTGATCCCGATAATAAAGTTGTAGCAACCGCTATCGGGAAATTCATCAAGGTGGAGTAGCTCCTTTTGCCTACACACTCCGTTACATTTGAAATTCATTCTCTAATTGATTTCCATCTTGAAATTACCCACTATCCTGAACTTACTTCCACTCATAAATGGATTCAAAAAGGGATTGAAGTCTTGAAAAATCATACTCCAAAAATTCTTCAATATCTTTCCAAACAAAAAATCCTATCCCATTTGAGTGAATGCAATATCACCATCGAAACAATAAAAGCATACGAACCCCATCATATAACGTATGCCTTTCAACAATGGATTAAGAAAGAAAAAAAGAAGCGGCTTGTTTATATTATTTGTGAAGGGTCAATAATTCCGTTGACACCCATACTCGCTTTATTACCCGGACCCAATATCTTTTTTTATATCCCTGCATTGTTTTTATATTATCATGTAATTTCATTCCTGGGGCTGCGAAAGGTAGATATTCACAAGCTCGATATACAGATTCGGCATGTCGATCATTTTGATGCTTAGTTCCCAGTTTTTTTTTAAAATTAAACCCGTATTTTTTCCCTGTGAATCAGTTGATTCTCAGGGAGAGGAGGTAACATGTCTTATAATGGTTTTTCAGATTTTAGAAGCGATACCGTCACCCGCCCTACGCCTGAAATGCGGAAAGCAATGTATGAAGCCGAAGTCGGGGACGATGTCTTTGCCGATGATCCCACTATCAATAAACTCGAAGAAATAGCAGCCGAGAAAGTAGGAAAGGAAGCCGCTCTTTTTGTTCCGTCCGGTACAATGGGAAATACCATTGCAATGGTTCTTTGTTCCGGTGAAGGAAAAGAAGTCATAATGGAAGATAAATGCCATATTTTGAATTTCGAAGCCGGGAATATTTCCCGCATAGCCAAGGCATTACCCCGGGCTCTTCCTTCAGAGCGCGGTGAGATTCCAATTCCTCTTATCCGGGAAAATATTCATATGGCACTCCGTGATCATATGCCCCAAACCAGGGCCATCACACTTGAGAATACCCACAATACATGGGGCGGTGCAGTATTGAAACCTTCCTATTTAAAGCAAGTATGGGACCTTTCCAGGGAATATAATCTTCATATGCATCTTGACGGAGCCAGGGTTTTTAATGCTGCAACCGCTCTAGGTAAAGATGTAAAAGAGATTACCCGGTATTTCGATTCATTGATGTTTTGTTTATCCAAAGCATTATGTGCCCCTATCGGTTCTATTCTTGCCGGTTCAAAAGAATTTATAAAAGAAGCGCGAATCGTACGCAAATATCTTGGAGGTGGAATGCGACAGGCCGGTATTGTTGCTGCTGCTGGAATTATTGCTATCCAAAAGATGACCCTACGTCTTCACGAAGATCATCGCCGGGTTAAAGCACTCGCTGAAAAGATTGCAGACATAGAGGCAATTGCAATCGATCATGAGCATATTGAAACCAATTTTCTTATGGTCCAATTAAAAACCATGGATTCTTCTACGTTTTTACAAAAGCTTGAAGAGAAAAAAGTACTTGCCCTTCCATTTAATAAATCTTTGGTTCGGATCGTTACTCATAATGATATCGATGATGAAGATGTCGAACGTGCTGCCCTCGCAATACGAAGTGTTTGCTCGTAATTAACAAAATCATTTTTCTTTTTTTTTATTGTTTTTTCTCTTTTTACTATCATAGTGATCCTTTTTCATGCTTAAAAACGTTGGGATTTTTATATCTAAAAATTGGGATGGTTTATAAATAAATTGGAATCCGTAAGAAAAAACGCATAAATTTAAAAAATAATAAGTAGGAAGTTGATTTTTTAGTAAAAATATTTAATATAGTATGGTAACAATACCGGATCAAATCTGATTAAGTACCTTTAAAACTTAAAATAGGAGGATTTCTATGAAATCAAAAAAAATCACAAAAAAACTCAGCTTAAATAAGCTGACCATTTCACACCTTGGCCATGTTCAGGCCGGAGCAGCGGATCAAGATGTAACCGAAACTCAGCCTGTTACCGGTTGTACTTGCATCGTAACCTGTGCTACGCATTGTGGAACCTGCTATGCAACTTGCTACAATACCTGCGCTGTTACTTGCAATACCTGCTGGAACAGAACCTGCCCCGGTTGGACCGATTGTGCCGGCGGTTTGGCTTGCTAATCAAGTTGATTTTTTTTCACTTCGGATGATTCCGGTTTGATTCGGTATGGGAATAGAATAAATACCGTATTTCCAACCCGTTGAACAAATTTTTATACGGATATTTTTTATCCTATACCCTAAAATTCTTTTGTGAGGATTTAGAAAAAGAGTCATTCGAAAATGCGTCCTATCTAAAGGACAAAATTTATTTACAGGGGCGGGAAATTTTTCCCGCCCCTTCCTTACCAATTATATCTTATAAGATGGATGGATATTCAATTCAAAGTATTTTAATCAGATCTTAAAGATGGAATCCCAAATTCAACCAATAAATTATCATAAAAAGGAGGATTTTTATGAAAGCTCAAAAAAAAGACAAAAAACTCAACTTGAATAAGTTGACAGTATCGGATCTTAACAAAATTTTTGCTGGAACGGATGATGGTGACGACACGAACGATCAGACATTGTCTCAGCCCGTTACGGTTTGTACAAATACCGGCTGTGTTTATACTACTCGTTGTCCAACTACCACTATTAAAGATTAAAAAAATATTATCTAATCTGTTTCATTAAAAATTTGGAAATTTCAGGGGCGGGAGATTTTTCCCGCCCCTTTCATTTTTCTCTGATTGAGAAATATCATATCTTCTGAATATTAAATAATGATTATCCCCGATGACAAAAACAACCGGATTTGTTCTTTAATTTTTTCGATAAGCATCTTTTCATCATCAGAAGACAACTCCTCGAAAGAATCCAATGTATTGCGTATTACTCTCTCTACAGAAGAGGGCTCCTGGAACTCGAACAATATCGTATAACTAAACGGGTTTAATTCGATTTCGATTACTCCATAAGCAGTAGATTTGAGCAGTAATAATCCTTCTTCCATTTCTTCCGGATTATTGAAACTTTTTTTCAAATTGGATTCCCACAGGTCGGAATTTTGAAGATTCCAGCTCATATTTGCCATCCATAAACGGTGATCCGGAGAAATTTTAAATACCTGTGTGTCTAAATTTCCTTGTTTATCCACTTCTTCTAAGAATTCACGCACCTTTCTTTCCTGCACGATTTCTTTCACATATAGATATGCATGGCTTTTTATGGCTTCATCCATTCTGAATTTTTCCGATTCCAATTGAAAAATTTCAGAAAGAATTTCTCGTTTGTTTTCATCCAAATGGGGAAGTATTGTTTCTATTAATCCCATAAATGCATGAGGAATGTGAATTTCGTTAATTTTCTCGATGATTCCCGATTCGAAAAAAGGAATCATTTTATCCGGGCAAAGTTGACGTGCAACGAAAATAGTTCGCTTGAAATCTTTTTCTAGAAGTATTTCTGTAGCTTTTGCAGAATCTAATGTTAGATGGGAATAAAGGGAAAGGACATCTTTGTTTTCAATCTCTGCATCGAGAATAGGTAAAAGAATCGATCTGGTATTTTTCGGATCCGCAAGTCTTAAGAAAAAATAACCGATACCTGCATTACCCATAAATAAGCTTCGATCTTCCTGTTCAGCTCCCAACCGGAAACCCGGGTAGTACTTTTTATCTTTTTGATAGAACTTTAATGCATGTTCCGCCACATTCTCCGCAAGTTTCAGATAATGTTCGTCGCCCAATATCATATAAGCAAGAAGGAAGATATCCGCATTTCCTCCACCACCATGACAAAGCGTAAAAGTCGGGGAGGTTGGCATTTCTTTTTCATCGTAATGGGAGTCCGACATCTCCGTACGTTTGATTGCAATCAATGCTTCTTCTTTATAAACCTTTTCCCCGTATAATTGAAATGCCCTGAAACGGGAAAGGCCTACTCCTGCGGCACCATGGCACCATGCATTCATATCCCCCCCTTTTGTAAATAATTCCATTTCTCCTTTTTCATAGGCATCTTCATACTTCTTTCTTTCATTTTCAGTATATAGATTGCACCTTAAATCCGGCCAATTTGTTATTTCCGGTTTATAGAAATGCCGTTCATATTCAAATGCCAAATCCGCAATTATTTTGAATGTATCATTTTTAAAATAATGTGCCAGTTCAAGAAACGTATACCCAACACCTGCTGCGCCGTGTGAAAACCCACACAGTCCCGAAATATGCTGCTCGCTTCTATCCCAATACAATCCTTTCGGCCCAAAATTGGACCGGTTTATTAAATTCCGTACCATAGAGTCAATTAATTCCAATAACCAATCCTCACGCATGGAATCATATAAATGCATCGACGCTAAAACGATCCCGGCTGTCCCATTAATAAAATCATCGATCATATCCTTTGCATCTTTAATCTTATCATATACTGATCTAGCAATCTCACTTGCCAGGTTAAGGTAATCGTTTCTTCCTGTTTCGTTTTTGCAATCATTCATCCGTAACAGAACATAGGCTACCCCTATACGACCGGTTATAAATGCACTATTCATCGGGCCCGTTTCACGACATGAATGAACCGTCCAATCCATACCTTTAACTGCTGCATCCAGATACTTCATTTCCCTGGTCTGACGGTATAGCTCGATTAAAAACAAACAGATGCCCGATACTCCACTGTAAATTCCATCCGATTTCCCGAATGTGATATTATAGTCCGGGTCCATCTCCATCGTCTCCCAGTATAAGCCAAATTCATCTTTAAGGGAATCTTTTAAAAGTGAATCGCCGATCCGTTTTGCTTCCGCTAACCATTTTTCTTTCATTTTATAGCCTCCTGAATCGATTGGTTTTTCTGATTTATTTTTTTAAATAGTAAATTCGAATTCGTATCCTTCAAAAATGAAATAATAGCAACGCATTGTGTTGTCGTTTAATACGTCTTTGTAATTTTTCTTTACAACGGATGCATTACCATATGGGGTGATTCGACTCTCGATGCACATATCAGCTATTATCTCCCTGTACCTTCTGTCCTGTATACCATTGTAGCGTGAATTCCGAGATATACCTCCTATTTTCCAGTGAAAGTAAGTGAGCTGAATCCGGCAACATTTCCACGATTTTTAAGGTTTTCGGTACGCGTTTCAGAATCCGTTCAAATAAATCTACAAGGAAAGGATTTTTAAAACAAATATACTGCGGTTTATAGTCATCTTGAGATGGTGCCTGGTGTGATGGCGGCATTTTTTCCCCAGAGCTGTGCTTCTGTTCCACCACATGAATAAAGACTTCATCCGGTATTTGTAATTTTCTCCTCCACCCATCAACCCGTACAAAGTAGGACCATTGAGTTTCATCCACTGAGCGGAACGGTAATTTTTCAAGAGGAATTTGCCAGGTTTTCCTGCTTATAATAATACGTCCATCATAGATAATTCGGGGTGAAAAAATGATTTCAGCAGTTTCCGGATTTCCATTACGAGAGGCTGAAATTGCCGTGTTTATTAATGAATTGCAATCCAGATATTGTGCCAGGGAGAGTTTGTCCAGCAAACGGAATAATTGGGACCTTCCCGCATGCCCCTGGAATCCCAGATCTATCGGATAAATTCGTTTTCCAAGCTCCGTATGATCCGCTTGAAGACGTGTACCCGTATCATTCATCCTTATATTAATTTTATCGATTGGGATGTGCTGATCCGCAGGCAGTGTATTATGCCCCCCAGGAATCCGTATTTCCATAGGCAGCAACGGGGGATGTAGATTCGCATTGAAATAGGACGCGTCCGTATCTTCCGCTAATAGTGTCTCTTTTTGCAATGATAAATTCCATGAACGAATATTATCCGTGATATTGGAATCAAATAGATGAAGAAAACGGCTGAAAAACTTTCCGAATCCAGGAAAAGTCGCATTTAATACTCCAAGTAATTTCGGTTTATTTTCTATTTCCCTATTAGGATTTTCAGAAGTGGCATTTTCGTTTATTTCAATATCGTCACACGGTACATCGAAATAGAATTGGATAAATGCACCGTAAGAGCACGTTCTTTCGGATATTGAAATTGCTTCCCCCGTTTTCTGACGCGTTTTCTCCAGTTGCCGCGGATGAATATCCAAAACAGGAGAACCCGGTGTAAATTCTTCTTTTAAAACTAATTTTAAGGTATCCAGCCACAACCTGTTTTTTTCATGCCGTTGATTCATACGCGTTATATCGAATAAAGGATCAGCCGGAGTTTCCGTTTTATTATCACTAATAATACCTTCTTTATTCTGTTTTAATAAACGTTCCATTTCCGGTTTTTTGAATTCCCGGGAGTAGTCTTCGTAGAATTGCATTAAGGGAATCGATGCCGTTTCCCCGTATTTATGAATAAAATAGTGCCGCATTTTGTCCCGTTCATCTTTTACGGATTCAAACCGCTCCACTGTTTGTAACAGATGATGCATAATCCCCATGAACTCTCGCAAAGCAGGTTCGTCGATCACAGGGGAGACTGTGGCTGTTGTATCTTCATAAAAAAGATGCTCCGGTTTGAAAGGGAAAAATGTAGATGATTTATGGATAAAAATCTTACCATTTCCATTATTACCGTTGTTTTTTAGTCCTTGCTGATTTATTGATTCTTCCCGAACAGTATTTTTTGAATTCACAGGGATTCGTTCTTCTTCCGGTAATCCTGCGTTTTCGTGTAATTTCATACAAATCGATTTGAACAGGTTAAACCCATTCTTTAAAATTTTCAACCGTTCCTCGCAGGAAGCATTCCCATATGTACCTGCCATCTGTTTAAGTGACAACAGCACATCTCTAAGCTCTTCAATTAAGGTGCGTTCTTCTGTTCGTAAAGGGGATTCATCCATCAAATTTTCCAATACCAAACGCAGCCTTTTATCCCAATCCGGATCAATACCCGATACACCCATATTAAATTCGAGGAAACCCAGATCGATTAACTCTGTAATATAGGTGTGTAATTCTTCTTCCGGCACATCAAGCCGCTTTTTTCCCAGAATTTCATCTGTAAGGTTTTTTAGTGAAATACCATTATCATTCTGTGAAATTAACCCCAGCAGTAGATCCAGGACATCGTTAACAGGAATACGCTGAAACGCTTCTATGTTATCGCTATTCGTAAGATACAGGAAATTATCTTTCTCTTTTTTTATTGTCGGGTTCCGTCTTATTGGAAAGAACATGTGTATATGACCGTTTTTCAGCAATAATGTTTTTATATATTTGAAGAGAAGGTTATTCAATCGAATATGATGAATCACCGGGATATGATCTGTGTTATTGGGTATTTCTGATTTCCCGTTCGTTTCAAGGCCCAAAAAAGAGTCGCAGTCGGAGGAAAGGGGAGCGATACGCGCCATCGCCAGATTTGTGAATGTGCTGAAAGGAGATGTTTTCGCATACATACGCGAAATATATTTCATTAGACCCCGTTCTGTTTGAAACTCTTTTTTATTTTCAGGCGCCGGTTTTGAAAGATAAGCCCGGATACAATCTAAAAGTGAATGGCTCGAAAGCAGCAACCCCTTTTGAAGTGTTTCATCGCTTACAAGTTTATGAAAATTTTCTCGAAGTCTTTTAATCTCATTTTGGAAGGTTTGTTCTCCTTTATCCCATAGTTCCTGCAACGCTTCTTTTATTAGTAAGTAATGTTTTAGGTCTTCTTTGAGAGAAGCCGGGATAAAGGCAAGTATTTCATCCAGTACACCTGTTTCCAGTTCTTTTAAATTATGAACACTTCTCCGGCAGTTGATTAATTGTTTACGGATGACCGGATCTTCTGCTTGTGGGATTAGAGAGTACAGCCGTTCCGTAATTCGATTTCTTACATCTTCCAGGGATTCCTGAAGTTGATGGATTTCAATAGCCAGAAGGCTTGATGCCGATAAATTTAAGGATTCCAGTTTTTCAAATGCCCCGCCTCCGAGGCGTGTCAGAATATGAGGAAATAGTTTCATGGTCATTAACAAGGATACCTTTTTTTATAATGATATATAGTACTCAATTGTCAATCAGATGTCAAATGTTAAAAATAGGATTTAAAGGTAGAAAATATTTGCTTTCAATATAAAAAAATGGTAAAACATATCCTTATATACCAATAAAAGGAGGAAATAAAAAGATGTGGGAAATTTTAATCAAAGACCGTGAGGCTGAGCCTTATATTAAAAAATTGGAAGAAATCGCCGAAACATTAAAAAACGATCCCCTTGAAACCAGGAATATTGGGTTAATGGGTGGGAAAATTGGCGTTGCACTTTTTTTCTTCTATTATGCTAAGTATAAGGCCGATGATAGTATGGCAGAATATGCCGTCGAGTTGATTTCTGAAGTTTTTGATGAAATTAATAATGACTTCACGCTTCATACATATGCTGCCGGTATTGCCGGTATTGGTTGGTCAATCGAATTACTCGCAAAAAATGGCTTCTTGGAAATCGATTCTGAAGAAACTCTCAGTGGTCTCGATAATTATCTTTATAAAGCCATGATGTATGAGATCAATAATTCCGGCCACTATGATTTCCTTCATGGTGCTATCGGAATTGGAACGTACTTTTTATCTCGGGTATCGAATCCCGAATCACGCAAGTATGTAGAGGAATTGATCGATAAACTCGAAGAGAAGAGTCAAAAAGATGATGATGGTGCCCGAAAATGGTTATCCATATTGACTATCGAAACCAATGATAAAGGTTATAATTTAAGCTTGTCTCACGGAATATCCAGTATAAGATCGGA
>JAKAGC010000749.1 GCA_021817755.1 Acidobacteriota bacterium
GATTTTATCGGTCGGCGTGATTCACAGGTGAAAATTCGTGGATTCCGCATCGGGTTGGTAGAAATCGAAGCACATTTGTTGAAACATGACAAAGTAAAAGATGCTGTGATTATTGCCAGGAACAATCAATTGGCTGCTTATGTAGTATTAAAAGAAGAGATCGAATTATCCTCTTTACGCGATTATTTAACCCAACGGTTACCGGATTATATGATTCCCTCTTTCTTTGTGGATATGGTACGCATCCCGTTAACCTCCAACGGAAAAATAGATGTTCGCGCACTTCCTGAACCTGAATTATCGGGGGATCAATCCTATACCGCTCCTCGGAATGAAATTGAAGTTAAATTAATTCAAATATGGTCAGAGGTACTTGGAAAAGCCGGATCCACTGATTCTTTAGAAGAGATACCCATCGGAATCGATGATAATTTTTTCCATATCGGTGGACATTCACTAAAAGCCACTCAGTTAACCTCAAGGATTCATAAAAAATTCGGAGTTCTGGTACCACTCGCAGAAATATTCAGGACTCCCACGATTAGAGGGTTAGCAAAATATATAATCGATGCTGAAAAAGAGAAATTCGCATCCATCGAACCTGTGGAAAAGAGAGGGCATTATCCCTTGTCTTCTGCTCAGAAACGATTATTCATTCTTCATTATATGGAAGAAAATTGTGTTAGTTACAATATGCCCCAGGCCATACCGTTCCCATGGGAAATCAATGTAAATAAACTAGAATCCACCTTCAAAGAGTTGATCAAGCGCCATGAGAGTTTGAGAACTTCTTTCAAATTGCTTGAAAATGAACCGGTTCAGATAATCCATGATGACGTTGATTTTGAAATCGAAGTCTATAATAAAGAAATAGGGATTAATGAATTTATGCGTCCTTTTGATTTATCCCATGCCCCCTTGCTTAGAGTTGGGATAATGAGGGAAAATGATCAAAAGCATTTGCTGTATGTCGATATGCATCATATTATTACCGACGGTGCATCCCAGGAAATATTAAAGGACGAATTTCAAAAACTATATACCGGAAAAGGAAATAATCTTCCTCCATTACGTTTACAATATAAAGATTATGCACTGTGGCAAAATAGTGATATTCAGCAGGCGTTAATTAAAGAACAGGAATTTTATTGGTTGAAATTGTTTGAAGATGAAGTTCCTGCTCTCAATCTCCCCATCGATCATCCAAGGCCCTTTTTACAGAGTATTGAAGGATGTTCGGTTAAATTTCTTTTATCTCATGAAGAAAGTATGGTTCTGAAATCTCTTGCCAAAGAAACGGATGCCACACTCTATATGTCTATTTTATCGGTTTTTACGATTTTACTATCAAAACTAAGTGGGCAAGAAGATATTGTGGTTGGGACTCCGGTTGCAGCACGTAGGCATACTGATCTGGAAAAAATAATCGGTATGTTTGTCAATACATTGGCTTTAAGGAATCAACCTTTCGGGGAATTGCGCTTCAAAGAGTTTTTTAAAGAGCTTAAAGAACAAACATTGGAAGCTTTTGAAAATCAGGAATTCCAATTTGAAGACCTGGTAGATCGACTTTCGATTGAACGGGATACCGGACGTAACCCTGTATTTGATGTGATGTTCAATTTACTAAATTTTGACAATTACCGTGGAGAGATTAATCCGGTGGCAGAACAGGACTTAATGGTCCACATTAAAGGAACATCCAATTTCGATTTGACATTGACAGCGATCGACTTCGGGGCAAAAATTTTACTTTCATTCGAATACTCCACCGTACTTTTTGAATCCGGAACTATCGATCGATTCATTGCTTATTTTAAGAATATTTCGAATGCGCTATCGACTGATTCCAACCGGAAATTGTCGGAAATAGATATTATTACTGAGAAAGAAAAATATCAAATTTTGTTTGATTTTAATAATACCGGGACAAAAAATCTTGAAAATAAACTCATTTATGAACGTATAGAAGAACAAGCCGGACGAACTCCTGATAGGATAGCATTAATCGGAAGGGAATATCCGGTGGAAATAGATAGAGACATCGTTCATATCTCGTATGGAGAATTCGAACTATTATCCAACCGGTTGGCCTATTACTTGCGTAAAAAAGGAGTAAAAACCGAAAATATTGTGGGAATAAAATTAGATCGTTCAATAGATATGATCGTTGCCATACTGGCAGTGTTAAAAGCAGGAGGGGCTTATTTACCCATAGAATCCTCATTTCCGGCTGAACGAATCGATTATATGATTAAAGACAGTAACGTAAACGTAATTATCGATAAATATTTCCTGGAAGAATTTTATAACTGGAAACCTTTATTTTCATCCGAATCCACTAATTCTATACAAACCTTTTCAACCCGCAATCAGGCAATGGACTCATTTGCGTATGTGATATATACATCCGGTTCTACCGGGAAACCCAAAGGGGTTTTGGTGGAACATCGAAATTTACTCTCTTATATAAATGCATTTGAAAATCAGTTCGATTTAAACGCCGATGATATTGTAATACAACAAGCCTCTTTTATATTCGATGCATTTGTAGAAGAGCTTTATCCCGTATTGTTAAAGGGAGGGATTTTAGCTATTCCGATGCCTGAGGAAGTGAAAGATATCGACCGGTTAATGGAATTCATGGTATTGCAGCGAATTACGATGATTACCGCATCCCCACTTTTATTGAATGAATTGAATAAACTGATAATCGAAGGCTTTAACGGATTACAAACTCGTATATTTATTAGTGGTGGTGACGTGCTGAAAGGCCAATATATTACAGGACTTTTAAAAACAGGTGAAG
>JAKAGC010000750.1 GCA_021817755.1 Acidobacteriota bacterium
TGATGAGTGCCCATAAATCTTTCCAATGTATCCGAATAGTTTTTAGTTTTATCCACTACTAATTCATTCCAACGTGGAGATATTGTTAAATACTTTTTTATAATTTCCGCTATTTGACGAGCTGATTTTGAATAAGTGAGAGTTTTATCATCACCTAATTCCTTAGCCGCCTTATCGCTTTCGCTTACTAAAAACTTTAAAATATCTCCATTTCTTATGTGCTCCCATATCTGCTTGTAGTATTCGGTAGAAACATCTTCTGAATAATCCAACCTTTCCTCAATAGCTATTTTCTTTCCAATTTTCAAACTTGATTCTAGTTTATCTTTTAATTCATCAAGAGATTCATCTCCGGTTATAACTTCATTTTCTCCTGCCATGATAAATCCTGCTGTTTGTTGAGCTCTTTCCCTTGGAGAACCAAACGCTATGGCTTGTTCCAATTTTGTATCTTCCTTGGATTTTGCTATGGCTTGTTCTTTACCTTTTTGGGTTAATTCTCTTCCTTCATCATTTCCCTCAACAGCAGGCTCACTTTCTCCGTGTCTAAAAAAGTGCAACTCTATTTTTGAGCTATATTTTCTTTCCTCTGGGTTTTGTACCTGTTCTTTAAAATTTTCCATATTACATCTTGTTTATCAAACCACTTTTAATATCAACTTCGATGGTATCTCCACTTTTCAAAATTTTAGTAGCATTTTCGGTTCCAACGATACAGGGAACGTTTATTTCGCGAGCAGAGATCGCGGCGTGGGAAAGAAGACCGCCAATATCTGTAATAATAACGCTTGATTTTTTAATAGCAGGCATAAATTCTGGATCAGTCGTTGTTGTAACTAAAATAGATTTTTCTTCCATTTTGTCCATGTCTTCGATAAGTTTTTTGTGGTTAGAATAGTCTCTATGGATAATACAAACTTTCCCAATAATTTTACCGGGTTTCCCATGCGCAACGACTCCTCTTAAAATTGCACTCGATTCTTTTTCCAAATTATCGTCAAAATCTTTAATAAATCCTCCTGCTTTCTCACCAGAAAGAAAATCAATTTCCCCATCATCGTTGCGGTTAAAAACACAGGTTTTCTTTCGAGAATTTATTTCTTTTGTATCTAGATTTATTTTCCTGTTTAACAGATTGTCAATTTCAATTACTCGATACCATCGAATTTCGTCAGCTTCAACCTCTGCAATTTCAGCGACTCTTTTTATAAACTTCTCCAAAACACCATTTTCTCTGAAAAAAATAAAATCAAAATCATCACGAACAACATTCTTTGATTGCTCGATAAGTAATGCTAGCTCATCTTTAGAATTTTTGGCATAAATGCCTTCACTATAAGACGTGTCAAAATAGCTATAATGTTTAAAGAGTTTGTCTATTATTTCTTCAGTTTCAAAGATAACTTCTTTAGAAACTTTTGAGAAATCTATTCCTCGAAGTTTTTTAGTAAATTTCTGAATCTCACTCAACTTGAGATTTATTTCATCCTCTGTAAACAGTAATCCTTTCGCATTATTTTCTTTAATAACCTTCTCTGGAACATAAACTCTTTTCCAATCGCCCGCACGTAATTCAACTGTTGGCCAAGATAAATACGACGAAACAATCATATCGTCCAAAAGAAAACAATATCCTTGAGATTCATAGAAAAATTTGTAATTCAGATGCGCTTGATTTTTCTTTGATTTAGAACCTTCCAATGTTGTAATCGGCCTACTCTGAACAATATAAAATTTACCATTCTCAAACGCCCATTCAATATCGCAAGGAAAATTGTAATGATTTTCAATTTTTAGAATAAGCTCCGAAAGTTCTAAAATCTCCTTATCTGATAAAACCTGCTTTTCTCCCTGCTCTTTTGGAATATCTTGCCATTCATTCCCACCACTTTCGAGACGATAAAGTCCTCGTGATTGTGTTTGAACATTTTTATCAATAATCCGTTGCGGTTGTTTTTCCACGACATAACTATCGGGTGTAATTTGTCCTGATACGATTGCTTCGCCAAGTCCCAGCCCAGCTTCGATAATAAGTTGGTTTCTATCCTGTGTTACTGGGTGAACAGAGAAAGCGATACCGGATTTTTCACTCTCAACCATTTTTTGCACAACAACCGCGACGGATATTTCCTGTTTGTGCAAATCCTTTTCAAATCGATAGAAAATGGCGCGCGGCGTGAAAAGTGAAGCCCAACATTTCTTTATATTTTCAAGCAAATTTTCCCCTATGGTGTTGAGATAACTTTCCAGTTGTCCAGCCCACGCCGCGCTTGCTGAATCCTCGGTGGTAGCCGAAGAACGAACAGCAACATATTTTGAATTGAGGTTTTTGAAAAATTTTTGAATTTCTGTCGCAATATCTTTTGGTATTTTTGCTTGTAAAATAAGAGCTTTTATTTTCTCCGAAGCACGCTCAACGGTATGTATTTCTTTATGATCTACAGAGTCAAGAATTGCGTCAATTTCTACATTAAGGTCGGTTTCTTCCAGAAATTTTTCAAAAGCATTTGATAAAATAACAAAACCATTTGGCACGGAAATACCAGCTTGTGTCATTTCTCCAAGCGAAGCTCCCTTGCCTCCGGCAGAAAATACATCGCTTTTGCTTATATTTTTGAAGTCTCTTAGCAATTCCATAATCATTTTCATTTTAGCAGTTTTCTTGTGTTTTTTGAAGCCGCTAAAAAATCCGAAGCGAAATCCCGCGCGGATTCCTCCCCAGACCCCTCCTCCGCGCGGGAAATCAGCCGAGGTTTTGCGAAATCCTTTTCCCCAGAAAATAGTTTTCGCAAAACCGAGTC
>JAKAGC010000751.1 GCA_021817755.1 Acidobacteriota bacterium
TGAATAATGCGCAATTAACGGCTGAAAAGTTTGTTGCCTTCGGCGACCAGGAACCTTTTTATAAAAAGGTTCCTGGACTTCCCAAAATTTTTGATAATGATAATTTAACAAAAAGTTTTAAGGGGGTACAGGGGGGTACATCGCAACGTGATGATTTTAGTGATGATAACAATCCTATATTGAATAATTCAATCTCGATGATTCTTCCTGATGAAAAGGTCCCCCATGCCGATGGGGTTCAAAAAGCCACCCTGCTATATAGAACCGGTGATCTTGCACGGTGGTTGGAAGATGGAGAGATTGAATTCTTAGGAAGGCAAGATCATCAGGTAAAGATCAGGGGTTTTCGTATTGAGTTGGGAGAAATCGAGAACCGGATACTGGAATATGACGGAGTTAAATCGGCAATTGTTTTGGTAAAAGGAGGCGATCTGTTGTGCGCTTACCTGGTAGCTTCGATTGAAACAACTCCGTTGATGGAAGAAGCATTTATAAAAGGATTACGTCATTTCTTATCCCTTCATTTACCCGGATACATGATTCCCGCTTATTTTGTAATGATTCCTGAATTGCCGTTAAATCCCAACGGCAAAGTAGATATAAAAGCATTACCCGAGCCATTGGCCGGGGATAGGGGAGCGCGTTATATTCCTCCTGAAACGGAAACCGAAAAGCAGTTGATTACATTATGGGCATCGGTTCTAATGCTTGAAGAATCAGCCATCGGGATGGATGATGACTTTTTCGAACTGGGTGGCCATTCGTTAAAAGGTGCGTTACTGATTTCAAAGATTCATAAGAAATTTGAAGTTCATTTTTCATTAATTCAATTATTCCAATTCTCCACTCCCAGAAAAATGGCAGCCGCCATCGATGGAGCGGCTTCTTCCCATCCATTTGTAACAATTCCTGTAGCTCCATCCAAAGAGTTTTACCCGCAATCTCCAGCCCAGAGACGATTGTTTATCCTGGATCGTATGGAATTCGGTAACACGCTCTACAATATGCCGACTATATTTCAGATACAGGAAGAATTGGACACAGTTAAACTTGAAAATGCGTTTAAGAATATTATTGAAAGGCATGATAGTTTTAGAACCTCCTTTCACCTGGAATCGGAACAACCGTTACAAAAGGTACACTCTCACGTTCAATTCGCCATAGAACAAGTTGAAATTCCCAATGAAAAAACGATAGAAGAGGTATTCCGTCAGTTTATCCGTCCCTTTGATCTCTCCCGTCCGCCCTTATTACGGGTAAAGATGGTTCGTACTGCTTCGGGTTTGTCTTATTTAATGATGGATATGCACCATATTATTTCGGATGGGGTATCTCTCCAGATTCTACGTGAAGAGTTATCGATTTTTTATCGCAATGAAGAAAGAAAAGAAGAATCAGTTTCATTGGCTCCTCTGCCTATCCGATATGTGGATTTTGCAGATTGGAGGAACAGTGAGGTATTCTTCGAAGAAATACAAAAACAGGAAACGTTCTGGTTAAAGGAATTTAAAGATGATATACCTGTATTGAATTTACCCTTAGATTATCCACGTCCTCCTGTACAGAATTTTGAAGGTTCCATTGTTTCAACCACCCTGGACGCGCAATTATTGCAGCGGCTAAAAGAGTTATGCAATGCCAGGGGAGTCACCTTATTTATGTTCCTCTCGGCAGCATTCAATGTGCTTTTATCCAGGTTAAGCGGCCAGGAAGAGTTGATTATGGGTACTCCGGTAGCAGGAAGAAAGGAGCCGGAATTGCAACCGGTTATTGGGATGTTTGTAAACACCCTTGTATTAAGAACCGGTCCAAAAGGTGAAACCCAATTTAATGAGTATTTACGACAGGTAAAACGAAAATCTCTTGAAATATTCGAGAACCAGGATTATCCATTCGAAGAATTGGTGGAAAAGCTCTCCATCGTGCGCGATGCGGGAAGAAACCCCTTATTCGATGTAATGTTCGTACTTCAAAATATGGAGAATCGAACATTGGAATCCGAATTAAAATTAACTCCTTGTTCCTTTGAAAACACGGTATCGAAATTCGATCTATCCCTGGGTATTGAAGAATCGCTCAATACTCTTGAACTTCAGATGGAATACGGAGTCTCATTATTTAAAAAACAAACAATAAAGAGATTTCTCCAATACTTTGAACGGATTATCGAAGATGTGCTTTCTCACCCTGAGAAAAAGATCAATGAGATCGATATCCTGACCGAGGAAGAGAAACGGGAAATCATCGTTGATTTTAATTCCTCGCAATATCCGCTTGGAGAGTTTGCTCATAAGACCCTTATTCAATTATTCGACGAACAGGTTCAAAAAACACCGGATCATTTGGCTCTTGTTGAAATGTCTCCGCAAGTGGTTCAACTTACTTATTCCGGGTTGCATCAACGATCGCTCGAACTGGCATCACGCTTGAATGGATACGGAGTAGAACAGGATTCGATAATCGCATTAAAACTGCACCGGTCCATCGATATGATTGTGGGAATTCTGGGAATACTGAGGGCCGGAGGGGCTTATCTTCCGATTGATCCGCTTTACCCAGCGCAGAGGATCGAGTATATCCTTGAAGATAGTAACACCCAATTTATGGTGACTGATAACCTGGAAATAAAGAATATCCATAACGCCAGACTCAATTCATCTTTTATTAAGAATGAACTCACCGCTGATAATCTTGCATATATTATATATACTTCGGGTTCCACGGGGAAACCGAAAGGAGTCATGGTGGATCACCGCAACGCGGTTAATGTGATCCTATGGTTCGGAAGAACCTATTCCCT
>JAKAGC010000752.1 GCA_021817755.1 Acidobacteriota bacterium
GGGATTCCCTATCATTGATAACAAAACACAAAAAAAATTAATTGCTTTTCAATTCAAAATATGGTATAACATTACCTTAATTTAAAAGAATCCGATTGGGGCTGTGGCGCAGTTGGGAGCGCGTCTCAATGGCATTGAGAAGGTCGAGGGTTCGAATCCCTTCAGCTCCATTTTTTTTCTTATATCCTATATATTCCTTCTCTCCCCCCTATTTTACTCCCTGTTATAATACTATTTCTCTATCTATTTATATTAGAATCCTGCAATTAAACCCAATAGAGCGCGAGCATGTTTCCCTTCCGGACCTTTGAAAATATAATCCAATTCCGTAACAAGACGAATATTCCGTCTTACCAGGTATCCAAAATGAACCGCTCCTGAACGGTAATCCAATTCTTCATCATCTGCTTTTATCCAATTGAACAATCCTACCATATAAAAACGGTTGTCTTTAGATGGTGGATTTACTATCAATTCGGCGAATCCTCCTTTGATTTTTATTTTATCAGGATTAGAATTTAGCAGTAAGAAAAAAGGATTATCATCTCTGCGTTCCATGTATTGGAAGTTCAGTTGCGCTCCCTGGAAATTAATGGTTGCATCTGCGCCCCAGATCGTAATTTTATTAATAATTTCTTCCTGAGCTTCCTTTCCATAATATCCTGACGCACCCAGGCGGAAGTGTTTTCCGAAATTTTGTGATATTCGACCGAAAACATTTTTATATTTATCGCTGTCGAAATTCTCAAAAATATTTGCTTCTCCGATACCCGAGCCGTTTACTACTTCTAAAAACAAATCCGGACCTTTTGAAATCGAATAATTTAAAACAATTCCCCTGTCGTAGGTCAGGTCGATATTAGAGAAACCGTTTTTAGCCTTATAGATATTGTAATCTTCAAAGGTCAATCGTAATTCCCTTTTAAATATCGGGTCCGATACCTGGAATTGACCCACTGTAAGACCGATTCCGGAGTGAAATAAATCAGTAAATGTCAGAAATGCATCTTCCAATCCGACAATTTTTCCTTTTTCTGAGAAGAAGAAATAGAAATAATAGGAAATATTTTTTGCAAGGACACCCCCCGAAAGTAATTTTAAATTCATAGGAGCAGCGAAATCCGATGTTCTCGTATTCCCATTATTATATTTTACAAATCCGTCAAAACGGATAGCTAAAGGAAAATCCCGTATCAATGTTAGTTCGTCATCTCCTGTTTCAGTGAAAGCCCGTGAAGGTTCCTGGTCTTTCAGAACATAACCGTTTGCAGCAAATTCTTCTCCAAATGCTTTTAATTTCGGGAACGGTTCGTGACAGGTTTTGCAGGACATTTTATATTTTCTTGCAAATGCCGGGATACCCATTAAATCGCTAGAAATGAATACAAATCCCAATAAGAAAATAATTATAAAAATAGATGATCTTTTCATGTTTTTCTCCTTTAAAATAGAAATCCCTAATCCAGGATAGTCAGTGTTGTGAAATGATCGTTTACTTTAATGATTTCCGATTCGTCTTCCGGAACCTTAAGGAAATCTGCTACCGGTTTCACAAGTTTTTGGTAATTCAATGTTGCTGTGACTTTTAGAATACCTGGTTGAATATTATCCGGGAGCAGGAATGTAAAGGTTTCCAATTTCGTTTCTCTCGGGCCAATACGGTAGTCTACACCGAAGGATTTCGTATTCCACTGCTGTATCGTCATGCGGCCTTGCGGATCCAGGTAGGGCATACGAAATATGCGATCACCCAAAGGTATACCGTCCCGTTGAACTCCCGCGAATGAAGGATCGTCCAATGCAATTCCCATATCCTGGTAAGCCAGTACATCAGAGCCGATTGTATATTCTTCGCCTTCGAATCCTTTTTTATCCACTTTAAGATGGTAGATATTCCCTTTTGAATCTACAGCTTCTACATGTAGCCAGACGATACGGTCCTCTACCGATCCTGTAGGAAATTTGTGGCCGGTTTTCTGGTTAAAGAGGGCAACTGTAAATTTTACTGAATCCCCTGGTTCTGCTTCACGAGTATCCGGGTGGATTCTAACTTCGATTGTTCCTTTGACTTTACCCGGATCATGTGCACCATGAAAGAGGTGTTGACGTGAGTCCGGGTATTTTTTTCCCATTGCAGCCGTATAACCATCCCCATAAGTCATGTGGCAGTTATGGCATTTTACTCCTTCCTTTGAGTACGGACCATCTTTCCATTCCAAATGAGTTGCTTTAACCCAAACACCATAGGGACTCTTTTCATTATGGCATGTTCCGCAGAACTCCGCTTTAGCAAGAAAATCCGATTTAACAGTTGTATGTTCCGGCGATTGAACCCCATCTCGAGGACCGAATTTTATTTTCCCCGGTTCTGAGATATAGTTGAAATTATGAGGAACATCTCCTTTAAAACCAGTGATCGTATGGCAAACATCACATGATACCGATTCATTCGCGCGGCTATTTTTTGATGGAAGCGGCGGTGGAACATCCCCAGCCAGGAAAGCAATAGGAGAATGGCAACCATTGCATCCTGCCTTTACCCCAGCTACAACCGAATCTTTTTCTGCATGGGGAACAGCCAGTTTAAAATATTCGATTTCATCCCAGTGGTGCGTATATGCCTGGGACATCATCGCTTGTGACCACTGCTGGTAGATGTCTATATGACAGGCCGAACCGCAAAGCGTCGGCTTTTGGAAGTCATCATATTTTCTGGTATTTAGCGCTTCATCTCCAGCTTTTGCCAATTGATCCGCTGTTGCTTTAATAAAAAACAAAACACTTAAAACCGCTATAG
>JAKAGC010000753.1 GCA_021817755.1 Acidobacteriota bacterium
GTTAATGAAATGTATACCACATTTGTTGAGCCCCAATTTATGGAGAAATATGTAAATAGCTTGAAACCCGGTACCATGACTCCTTCTGAAATTTCTAACTTTTGTAATAATCTTGGAATTCAATTTTTTATATGTTATACTCATGAAATGGAAACAGAGTTGAAAGAAGCCAGTTTTACTCAAATTGCCAGCATCGATCTCAACGATTTCCCTCAATTTACAGCCTTAATAAGAACACCTTCTCATACATTAAGGTTATTTAAAAATTTTATTCAAACAACCCTTATAGATCCTCCCGTTTCTTATCAGTACAATCGTAGTAACTTATCCTGGAATGCCAAAGCTCATACTCGATATATCATTCGTTATAGATTTCATCCTCAGTTTAAAGCCTTTCAAGGTCAAAATCAAGAGCCTTTGATCCTTGAAAAATACCAACCCTTTGAAGATGTGCCCTTAACATTTATGACAGTCAAACCCACTGCCGATGGACCCATTATATTAAAATTTCAAAAGCGTTGCATTTAATAAGATTTAGTAATAAATTAAAATAATTTATTATATAAGGAATAAAAAATGGATCAAGAAGAAGTAAAGAAAAGAGCCGCAGATTTAAAAGCCAGATATTCAAACCATAAATTTATTGGATTTTATCCTGAACTTATCGAACCCGGTGCAATCTTCTCTATTGGAGACCATATCTTTATTGGGGATTTGGCAACCAACTCCCTTCGAAAATATTCCTTCGCTACCCGTGAAATTGTTCAAACACTCAATTTAACACAAGATCGCATCGGATGGTCATGTGGTTATGATAAAAATTCTGGTAAAATTTATCTTGTCTCTACTCAAAAAAAAGATTTACTACTTATCGATCCCAACGATTTGCATATATTAGATCGCATCCCTGTCCAGGTCGAAAATGGAATATTTTTTACTTTGAAAGGAGATTCATATTTTATTCCAGGTCTTGCCTCCCCACATTCTGTTAAAATTATCCGAAACCACGTTTTACAACCTTCCAATATTTCTATTCAACCATCATCCATAACTCCCGATTTTATTCCCTTTCCCTTCTATTTCGAAGATGATCTCATCGGTCTTTATTATATCGATTCCAGGGAAGTCCTCGTTTTAAAAGACCTGCAATTTTCGACCCTCCATAGATTTAATCATGAGTCGTCCGGAAGATTATACCGGTTGTATTATCTTCAAGAAAGCCAGGTATTCCTTGCTCTTTTTAGTCAGCCCCTCTCCCTCCGGGTGTCTCCAAAAATCAGTATGTATGACAGCGCATTTAATTTCATCCGTTCTTTTTCTTTTCCCGAATGTACCCAAGCTGGAAATTTTTGCCTATCCCAATCACATATTTTTCTCACTTCCCAATCCGGGAAATATGTTGCCCAATTTCAATATGATCCTCGAGCATTTCTCAATCAAATTATCAATAAGTAACAATCCATATATATATGGATATGAAAGGAATATAATCCTATGAATATAGTCATTATCGATTATGGAATGGGCAATATCGGCTCCATTCGAAATATGTTAGGAAAAGCCGGAACCCAGGCCATTATCTCTTCTCAAATTGAAGTGATTCAGCAAGCTCAAAAATTGATTCTGCCAGGTGTCGGCGCTTTCGATGAAGGAATGAAAAATCTCAAAGAATATAATTTAATAGATATTTTGAATAAAAAAGTACTTGAAGAAAAGACTCCAATTCTCGGCATTTGCCTCGGTATGCAATTGTTTTCGTCACATAGCCAGGAAGGAATGAAGCCCGGTTTAAACTGGTTGAATGCACAAACCATTAAATTTATTCCTCAAAATAATCGAAAAATTCCTCATATGGGATGGAATACTATTGAGATTAGAAAAAAAAATCCGATATTAGATGGGTTACCCCAAGATAGCCGGTTTTATTTTGTTCATTCTTATCATGTCGTGTGCGCTCATGAAGAAGATGTTCTTGCTGTTACCTCTTACCATGGAGATTTTGTTTCTGCCCTCCATAAAGGCAATATCTGGGGAACACAGTTTCATCCTGAAAAGAGTCATCGCTTTGGACTCAAACTTTTAAGTAATTTTGTTAATAACATTTGAAAAAGGTAGTCAATGATTTTACCTCGGTTAATTCCTGTTCTTTCGCTTGATCGCAGACAGTTGGTGAAAACTCTCCAATTTGCTGATCCCAAATATATCGGCGATCCCATTAATGCCGTTCGTATTTTTAATGAGAAAGAAGTCGATGAATTGATTCTTCTCGATATCACAGCTTCCACCCAAAACCGCTCTCCCGATATCTCATTTATATCTCAAATAGGAAGCGAAGCATTTATGCCCTTTGCATATGGTGGAGGCATTACTTCCATCCAACAGATAAAGGCTATCTTAAGAGCAGGCGCCGAGAAAGTATCCATTAATACCTCTGCAATACATAATCCCTCCCTCGTTAAGGAAGCCGTAGATATGTTCGGTAGTCAGAGTATAATAGGCGCTATCGATATAAAACGACATTCCTCCCAACCCCAATATCATGTTTATCTTCAAAGCGGAAAACAGGATACCCATAAAGACCCCATCGATCATGCCAAATTTCTTGTCGATCTCGGTGTCGGAGAGATATTTCTCAATTCTATCGATCATGATGGAAAAATGGATGGATATCACCTTGAATTAATTCAAACCATTGCCTCTTCTATTCCTGTTCCCCTTATCGCTTGCGGTGGGGCAGGCGATTTAGAGGATTTCACTAAAGTCATAAAAGCCGGCGCTGCTATCGCTGCTGCCG
>JAKAGC010000754.1 GCA_021817755.1 Acidobacteriota bacterium
ATAGTTTTTCATCATAAAAATTATCTTTATTATCTGGAAAATTATCAACGTTTTAGTTATGATAAAATCCAAAAAGCAATCTTCAACCATATTGAGAATGCCTATACTAGTACCGACGCATCGATTGTCGAGTTGAATAATTATATCCGTGAAAGAATAGGAAGTTCTGATGCAGTCGACATTTTAAACCTGGATTATGATTTTTTCGACTATTATAACGAATGGTTTGATGAAAAGGGAGACGACGCTAAATGCTCTTATTTAATATTGAAAGGTATGCTCCATTTGTGTGATTATATTGCATCTTCCGGTTATAAAAATTATGGCGATTTTTATTTCTCATTGGAAGAGATAAATAAAATCGATGAGAACCTCTATTCTTTCCTCGTGAAAAAAACAAATGAACAAGAAATCGCTTTTAAGGATTTCCAGCAAAAAACCGCAGATAATCTCGATAAAAACATTTTAACCATTGCTTTTACAGGAAGTGGAAAAACTGTCGCAGATCACAGGTGGTCAGGAATTCGAAAATTTTATCTGGTTCCTACCAGAATAAGCGGTGAAGCATTTTATTTGGATTCTCTAAAAATATACGGGGAGGAGAAAATAGGGCTTCTTCATGGAGATACCGGTTTATATATAGACAATACCAATGAGGATTCGATTTCATTAACAGAAGGAACTTACCAGTTAACCCGGCATTTATCGAGACCGTATATAATTTCAACCATCGATCAGATCGTCACCTCTATTTTTAAATACCCCGGATATGAAAAAGTTTTTTCTGCCCTCATAAATGCAAAAATAACCGTAGATGAAATACATTTATTAACTCCCAAAATGTATCTTTTACTTTTATACCTTGCCTCATTTTTAGCTCAGAATAAATTTAATACTCGGTTCCATTTCATGAGTGCTACCGTTCCTCAAATTTACAAGGATAAACTCGAAGAGACTGGAATTGATTTTCTCTTAAATGAAGTAAGTATCGATTCAAAAAATTCAGCATCGATAAAAATTGGAGGGAATAAATTTGAAAGTAGTACTTCTACTTCTGTCAAAATAGAGACAATAAAAAAATGGATCGATTCTTCACCCAGGGTGTTAATCATTGTGAACACAATCAGGCAAGCAATGGAACTCTATGACGATCTTATAAAATCGATAAATCCCCAAAATATTCAATTACTTCACAGTCGTTTTAAATTCGAGGACAAAAAGAAAAAATATTCGAAAATATTAGATAACTCGAGCCCAGGCATCTGGATTGCGACTCAAGTGGTCGAAGTTGCACTTGATATTGATTTTCCTATTGTCATCTCCGAGCTATCTCCATTTGAAAGCTTAATACAGAGAATGGGAAGATGTAATCGAGAAGGAAAACTCGAGAAAGGACATTTCTATGTATTTGAAGACAGTAAATATTCAAACGATAACAAACTAATATATGAGGAAGAATTCCTCAAGCAGACCTGGAATTTTATTGAAAAACAAATTCGTTCTGAAGCAGTACTTTCACATCAAGAACGAAAAAAACTCTTAGAGGAGTATTTTGATTCCAAAAAGATAAAAACCCTTTATGAGAAGCAATTTGATGAGGCAAGAAAGGAAATATTCAGAGTCTTCGATATTCCAGATAGTACAAAAGTAGACATTAAATCGGTTTGTAATGATTTACTTTTCAACATTGATCCTCATATCAATTTAGCAGAAAATAAAAAGCAAGCACAGAAATTATTCAGGGAAGGAGAACTGGAGCAGAAAATCATTTTGGAAAGTGATTTCGAAAAAATTAGAACTGAAAAAATGGATAAACAGTATTATGAGCTCAATAAAAAAGCGATTCCCGTTTCTAATGGAATATATTGGAGGTTAAACCAAGAATTCGCAGGTTGTTTGAAGCAAATGCATAATTTAATAATATTGGATGATAAGGGTAAATGCATAACATATTCGGCAGCTAAGGGCTTAGTTGTGCCATGAAGAGGTGAATACGGATGAATGAAGCATCCGTTAAGTTTTAAAAGAATCGCTCTTTGACTTTTCTGTGAATTTTCAGAGGAAAAATCTCGTCGATCTCCTGGGTTTTTTGCAGAATTGGGGGTCGACGAGAAAACCGGGTAAAAAATCATTGGGTTAACTTCTTAAAAGTCTGGAATGATGATATAATCGAATATTAAATTTAATGGGTTCTAATCCCACCATAGTGGACTATAAAGATGGATTTAAGTAATAAAGATAATGAAGAAGAAAAGTTCTAATCCCACCATAGTGGACTATAAAGATATACATATATATTTTGTGACTCTACACCATACAGTTCTAATCCCACCATAGTGGACTATAAAGCACTACGTCACAACGGCATTTTCGGGGTTCTCTCGCGGTTCTAATCCCACCATAGTGGACTATAAAGATCAAATACACAAAGCGTATATATAGACTCTATAGTTCTAATCCCACCATAGTGGACTATAAAGATCCAAATATGAGTAGGTATTTTTTCAATCTGGTGAGTTCTAATCCCACCATAGTGGACTATAAAGAGGAATTCATGATTAAGGATGTTCTTGACGAATTCGTTCTAATCCCACCATAGTGGACTATAAAGTTCCAACTATTATGTGAGCAGATGCTTTCGAGTTAGGTTCTAATCCCACCATAGTGGACTATAAAGGGTGGAGACAAGACCGGTCAACGCGTTTCTCACTAGTTCTAATCCCACCATAGTGGACTATAAAGAAATGTCATTCATGCATTCATATAGATTCGTGCGGGTTCTAATCCCACCA
>JAKAGC010000755.1 GCA_021817755.1 Acidobacteriota bacterium
CGATCTTACTATATATAATGTCATTACAGCCAATGATTTTGAAGAAGGCCAAGGCCAATATTCTCGTTTTGATAATATAAAAGAATGCTATATTTCTGCTTTGAAATGGCGTGTTAAGCCTGGTAGGAAATTACGAATCGTTATCGATGCAGGAAATGGAATCGCAGGTGTCTATGCACCTCCATTATTTCGTGCTGCTGGATTTGAAGTCATTGAACAATTCTGTGAACTTGATCCCGGTTTTCCTCATCATTTCCCCAATCCATCCGAACTTCATACCCTTGAAGTACTCAGGGAAAGGACACTGGCTGAAAAAGCAGATTTTGGTATTGCACTCGATGGTGACGGTGACAGGCTCGGGGTTATCGATGATAAGGGGAATGTCATTCCCTCTGACCGACTCCTCATGTTATTGGCACGTCAGATTCTCGAGAAAAAGCCTAATTCACGAGTTGTTTATGATGTAAAATGTTCTCAGGCTTTAACAGATGATATAGTTGCCAATAAAGGCATTGCAGTCATGTGGAAAACAGGCCACTCTTATATCAAACATAAAATAAAAGAAGAAAAAGCCGCAATCGGTGGTGAACACTCCGGGCATATTTTTATCGTCGATAATTTTTATGCCTTTGATGATGGAATCTTTTCAGGATTGCGTCTTGCTGAGTATCTTTCCTTACAATCCATCCCGCTGTCTGAAATTATGAAAAAAGGAAAACAGTACTACAGCTCACCCAATATCCAGGTCCATTGCCCGGATGAAACAAAATATGCAGTTGTAGACGGATTGGTAAAAGATTTTCAGGACGCTTTCGGAAAAGAGAATGTGATAACTATCAATGGTGCCAGGGCGAATATTTCCAAAGGATGGGGGCTTGTTCGTGCTTCTTCCAATATCCCTGCACTCGTGGTCATGCTGGAATCCGAAACCAAAGAGGATTACCTTTATATTAAAAAAGTTCTCCGTGAAAAACTTGAAAAATACCCTGAAGTCGGTAAAGAGTGGGAAAACGATATCGATCCTTTTTAATATCCCCCCATATTACCTCATTTATTATTGATCTTTGATTTTTTTTATACTGTATTTTAATATGGCGGCAGGGAGTCTGTTTACCTGCCGTTAAAAATTCTATAGACAAAATTTCTATTCAGGGACCCCGTGGTACGAAAATACGGGAAATCTACCCGGGTACGGTAATATCGAATGGAGAAAAAGAAAAAACGAAATCGCAGTAACCGGTTGCTCTTTCTTTTGTTGTGTATGTTCTCGATTGGCGGATATCTTGATGCCAACCACGAAACCAAAATAGGTACTTTTCAACATATCGATTCCAGTGTCGGTTTATCCAATAATACAATCACTACGATTTTACAGGATAAAAAGGGGTTCATGTGGTTTGGAACCATGACCGGTTTGAACCGCTATGATGGAAGTAAATTCAAGGTATATAAACCTGATATCGATTCTCCCTATGCCCTCCGCTCCGGGAGAATACTCTCCCTCGTTGAAGATAGGGAAGGGATAATCTGGATTGGAACTCGTGAAGGAGGACTTCATCGATTCGATCAGGCAACCGATAAATTTATCAATTATAGGAATGATCCCAATAATGAATTTAGCATTAGTAATGATAATGCCAAAACATTGGCTTTTGATAAGAATGGGAGATTGTGGATCGGAACGGATGGCGGTGGTTTGAATTATTTTGATCGGAATAATGGGAAGTTTATCCGTATACGCTACCAATTGGAGAATAACGGTCCGGATCTTTGTGAAAAAATTTATTCTCTTTGTTTTGATGATCTTGGAATGATCTGGATTGGAACCTATGAAATGGGATTGTACCGTTTTGATCCTTTTAAAAAGGAATTTTTAACTTTTCGACATAATCCCCGGAATTCTCAAAGTTTGATTTGTGATGAAATTCGATGCCTTTATAAAGATAGAAAAGGGTTAATATGGATTGGAACCACCGAAGGTAGCCAGTGCATCGATCCCGTTAAACTGAAATTGATTTCTATCGATAGACTCTTTAATACCAAAAATGTATTCAACAGTCAGGCTTTTTTTGCATTTTTTGAGGATCAAAAAGGGTTGATGTGGATCGGTTCCAGTGATGGATTAATTCGTATGGATACACTCTCCGGTCAATGGATTCGTTTTCGCAATGATCCCCGAAATCCCTCTTCATTGTGTGTTAATGTCGTAGAAAATCTTTATACCGATAAACAGGGAATTTTATGGATTGGAACCTGGGGTGGTGGAATCGATATCCTCGATGAAGAAAAAAATAAATTCAATCATTATTCCGCTGATCCCGGAGATCCTTATTCTCTTAGCAATAATATGGTATTTGCTATCCTTGAAACCGATCGTGATACCCTATGGCTTGGAACCTGGGGAGGAGGTTTGAATAAATGGGATAGGAAACGGAATTTATTTATTTCCTATCGAACTTCCCCCGGAGATAATGAAAGCCTCGGGAGTAACTATATCTCTGCTTTATGTAAAAGCAATAATGGGAAAATATGGGTAGGAACTCGCGATTGTGGGATTGAGAAATTTGATCCTCTCTCTGGAAATGTTACACATTATCCATATATACCTGGGCAAAAAAAAGGTGTTAAAGATAAATTCATTAGTATGCTTTATGAGGATAAAAAGGGTATCCTGTGGATTGGAACACGTAAGGCAGGTATTAACATCCTGGATACCAATACAGGGATGTGGAGTTACTTAACCCATGATCCCTATAACCCCAATTCTGTTTCCAGCAACAGTATATCATAT
>JAKAGC010000756.1 GCA_021817755.1 Acidobacteriota bacterium
CTTACCACTTGATCTATTGCTATGGAAATCTCATAACATACACGTTCAACCTGTTCTTTAGCCTGCCGCTGAACATAGTTTCTCTCATTTCCGGTTGAAATAGCATTTTCCATCCACTCCTGCATATGTTTTATCAGGTCTTCCAACAAAATAGAGAGAATTCGTGGATCATTAAGACTCATAATCAACCTCTTATCATATCATAAAACTGAGAAATTTTTAAAGTCCGACAGCCCTATCCGCTTCATTTAGTGCATCTATTCGATCTTGCAATATGGATGAAATTTGTTGGGTTTGGTCAATATAATTATTGAAATTCGAAATCGTCACAAGCCAAAAACTCCGGAATTCATCGGCTGCTGTACCTTCATAAACTACATTAAGTGCATTCCATCGGCTCTCCAACTGCTGAAATTCGTCTCGGACTTGATTCAAATGATAACCTAAACTATTCTGATAATCAGTTAAACCTGTTAATAAAACCCTCATATCAGCCATTCAAATACCTCCCTAACGCCTCTATTTTTTGTTTCAAGAATTCTTCGTAAGCAGGCGCTTCTCTCATGCTATAATTTTTCATGGTCTCATAAAGCGGCTCCCAAAGAGCATCATAGGTTTTACGCATCTCATCCTGCCAATGTGGAGAGACATTACTGTGTTTATCTTCCAAATCCTTCATTGAATTGTTTAGCTGTTGGTTAAATTGCTCCAACGCTTGTTTAAAATATTGAAGCTCTTGAAAAACATCATCCATACTCATTTTTAACTCCATTTCTTTAAATTTTCACCGATTCCCTTCAATTGATCTTGAATATCAATTGATGCAATTGTACTGTACGGTTTAAATCGAGTCGAATTGTTTCTTTGGATATCAACATATATTGCAGAGACTGGTAAAGGTCCATCTATTTGAAGTTGAGAGGCTTGCCTGCTTCGGATAAGTGTGAAAGAATCATCTTCCGACATTTCCAGGGCAACACGATGTCTAAAATACTCAATATCCCGTCTTTCATCCAAAACGGATTTCATCGTACCAATATCGGAAAAAGATGTCACTATATGGATTCCTACAGAAGGGCCTTCAGTATAAAGTTTCTTAAATTTTTCACCATATAATGAAGTTGTTTTTCCAAAATCTCCTATTTTTCGGAGTAATTCGTCCACCCGATCCGACTCTGTAATTATAAAAAAAATAGAAGGATAATTGAGCAATTCTTCTTCCTCTGATTTCAATCGTTGTTCCATTATTCCGCATAACTTCTCAATTACACCTGTTACATCTTTACTTTTTTGATAAAATTGAAATGTAAAATTACCGGGAGTTAGCACCAGATCACAAGTATTCTTTAATGTATCATTCCACTTTGTACCAGGTATACTACGATCAATGATTTCAAACTGTGCATTTTTCGGTTCCGAAGTAACAGATAAACTACAAATAATTGATAACAGCATGCCATATCGTGCCGTACTGGCATTGCCGACAATGATAATATTTTCCCCCATACGCCTGCGAATAACAATCTTTGCCTGCCCACGAACCTTATATTCCTGCCCAAGCCACATTAAATGAGGATGCTCCTGCCAAAACCAATCGGAAATATCAAGCCCCCCATAATGTATCGGTTTTTTAACATGAATCTCCCATTCTTCCGGAGTATAGCGTTTTGAACGATTTAGAACATAAGCAAAGTTTGGGTTTTCAATCAAATTCGGTTGGGCTTTTCCATCAAAAACGACTGTTTGAGGAAGGGCATCCGGTGAAAAGGTACTTTGTGCTTTTTTCTCCAAACATTTAATTAAAGAAACTATTTGCTCCGAATGTAAAAAGGCAACCTTTCCCATTTGGTTCGAACCATCATCTCCACTTGCATCATTTAAAACAATTTTACCAGGTAAATTGCATATTTCAATAAGGCGTTTACCTTCGCGACCAAATTCAACCAATGCCTGCCGATCGGAAAGAGTCATTTGCATGGCGATTCGTAAATGAATATTTCCAAATATTGCTGTTTGATTTAGCATCCCCGCTGCTCCAAAGCGTTGGGAAGCCAGAAGCATATGAATACCTGCACTTCGACCTTGTTGCGCTAACTGTAATATTTGAGAAGAAGCTACACCGTCTTTATCGGATTCAAAAAGTTCCTGGTATTCATCAATTAGCAATATAATCCTAGCCAATTTTTCTTTGGGTTGTCCTTTTTCACGATATGAAGTAAAATCTCTGACACCAACTTCTGTAAAAAGACTATTTCGGCGCTCTTTTTCATTTATTAATTCTGTTAGAATACTCCGGGACAATTCAGGTGCAGAACGTAACGAAACCACTTCTACATGAGGCAAATTACGATAAACCTGAAATTCGACTCCATCTTTTCCATCAATTAAATACAATCTTAACTCTTCAGGACTATAACGAATGGCAAGTCCTAAAATTAAAACATGATAAAGATTCGATTTCCCTGCACCGGTCATTGCGCCTAACATTCCATGAGCACACACTCGGCGGTCATTATTAACCCCAAACCACAATTTTAATTTATCAGTAGTTCCCTTTCCACCAATGGGTGTTTGAACAATGGAGGAAGTATTTTCTTTCCACCATTCATCTTCACTCAATCCAACTATTTCTTCCCAATTTAAAATACGATCCGGTGGTTTTGCCATCCGTAATCTTTCCAATAGTGATTTTTGAATTTGAGGTGAAGGAATAGTCTCGGGGAAAAATTGATAACCTGGGAAGTTTGTCCCATTGCCATTTTTAAAATCTATATAAAACGCGTTTTCA